>NZ_VMLI01000011.1:0-66074 GCF_013276625.1 Streptococcus sp. 9903
CAAACTCTCCTCCATTATCGGTAAGAATGACAGGAAAGAGTTGGAAGAAATCTTTGTCAGCTTGGTGAAGAGTGTTCTTGATGTCATAGAGGTGTTTGGTAACCTCAAGGGCAGTTTTATTATCCAGCAGTCTAGCGAAGATAAAGTTACAGAAAGATAGATTGAAGGTGAGTAGGACTTTACCTCCCATTCTGCCCATAACTGTATCCATTTCCAACCAAGAGTCTAGTTGCTTAAGAGCTAAATAATTTAGGAAATCCTCATAGGAGCGGCCTTTCTTAGCTTCTTTAGGGATGGAAGGTAGCTTACTTTTCCGTCTTTCTTTGAATTTAACGGCTCTGGTTAGGTCAATAGGAGCGATAGATAGGTATCCTTTTCGGATGTGTCGATAGACAGTTGAGGAGCTGACATCGAGGTTGTGAGTTTTGAGGATATGATAGATGTGTTGTCCCTTTTTAACACCATCAGAAATGACTTTGTCCATTTCCCAGAAGGTCTTGGAATTGAGGGGAGTTCCTTCACGAGATTCAACAAGAGTTTGTTCGTACTGTTTTTGAGCTTGTTTAGCGAGGTATAAAATCTTCTTATAGCCACAATTTTGTCTTTTTTTAGGGCAGCCGTTACAGACAAAGGGAGCTTTGTCGAGTAAAGGACAAGGAAGCTTATCGCATGTAGACTCTCGGACTTGTCTGTTTCGTTTGACTTCTTTGGAAACAGTAGTCGGGTCTTTTAGAATAAGTTGGCCAATAGCTTTGAAGGTTTCACCGCGCTCTAAGCCTAATTGTATATCGTTACGGTCTGAAAGGGTAAGGTGTTTATGTTTTGTCATAGTAGACCTCATTTCTAACTTAAACGTCTCACACTTAATTCCACCATAAAAATCCGTTTTAGACTAATTTCCACTTCGGTTAGGCAAGTGGAAGTTACTTTGAGAAGTTAGCCTGGTCCATTATCCTGAAAATCAGCAAACACACGGCTCCCCCTTTGGGCATTTTTATGCTAAAATAGTAGCTATGGATAAAATTATTAAAACAATATCAGAAAGCGGAGCCTTTCGTGCTTTTGTCCTTGATAGCACAGAAACCGTCCGCACTGCTCAAGAAAAACACAAAACCCAAGCTAGCTCAACTGTAGCGCTTGGTCGAACTCTTATCGCTAGCCAGATTCTCGCAGCCAATGAAAAAGGAAATACCAAACTAACAGTGAAGGTACTGGGAACTAGCTCTCTAGGAGCCATTATCACCGTTGCTGATACCAAGGGGAACGTCAAAGGCTACGTTCAAAATCCTGGTGTTGACATCAAAAAGACTGCAACTGGTGAAGTTCTAGTCGGACCTTTTGTTGGAAATGGTCAATTTCTCGTTATCACAGACTACGGCATTGGAAATCCTTATACTTCCTTGACCCCACTCATCTCTGGAGAGATTGGTGAAGACCTTGCTTTCTACCTAACAGAAAGCCAACAAACCCCTTCTGCAGTCGGTCTCAATGTCCTTTTGGACGAGGAAGACAAGGTCAAGGTTGCTGGTGGTTTCCTAGTTCAAGTCTTGCCAGGAGCCAAGGAAGAAGAGATTGCTCGCTTTGAAAAACGCATCCAAGAGATGCCAGCTATCTCAACTCTTCTAGAGAGTGACGACCATATCGAAGCCCTCCTCAAGGCTATCTACGGTGACGAGGCCTACAAGCGTCTTTCTGAAGAAGAAATCCGTTTCCAATGTGACTGTAGCCATGAGCGCTTTATGAACGCTCTTGCCAGCCTTCCAAGCTCAGACTTACAGGAAATGAAAGAGGAAGACCACGGGGCAGAAATCACTTGTCAATTCTGCCAAACGACTTACAACTTTGATGAAAACGACCTGGAGGAACTCATTCGTGACAAATCTTAATACATCTTTTATGATTGGCAATGTTGAGATTCCCAATCGTACCGTTTTAGCGCCTATGGCAGGTGTCACCAACTCAGCCTTTCGTACTATCGCAAAAGAGCTCGGAGCGGGACTCGTTGTCATGGAAATGGTCTCTGACAAGGGAATCCAATACAACAACGAAAAAACCCTGCACATGCTTCATATCGATGAGGGCGAAAACCCTGTCTCTATCCAACTTTTTGGTAGTGATGAAGACAGCCTAGCACGCGCAGCAGAATTCATCCAAGAAAACACCAAAACCGATATCGTGGATATCAACATGGGTTGCCCAGTTAATAAAATCGTGAAGAACGAAGCTGGCGCTATGTGGCTCAAGGATCCAGACAAGATTTACTCTATCATCAACAAGGTCCAGTCTGTCCTTGATATCCCCCTTACTGTCAAAATGCGTACCGGCTGGGCCGATCCATCTCTGGCAGTTGAAAATGCCCTCGCTGCTGAAGCAGCAGGTGTTTCTGCCCTCGCCATGCATGGCCGTACCCGTGAACAAATGTATACAGGTCACGCAGACCTTGAGACCCTTCACAAGGTCGCTCAAGCTTTGACCAAGATTCCATTTATCGCCAACGGTGACATTCGTACGGTCCAAGAAGCCAAACAACGCATCGAAGAAGTTGGTGCTGATGCAGTCATGATTGGCCGCGCTGCCATGGGAAATCCTTACCTCTTCAACCAAATCAACCATTACTTTGAAACAGGAGAAATCCTACCTGATTTGACCTTTGAAGACAAGATGAAAATCGCCTACGAACATTTGAAACGCTTGATTAACCTCAAAGGAGAAAATGTCGCAGTTCGTGAATTCCGTGGCCTCGCTCCTCACTACCTCCGTGGAACATCTGGCGCTGCCAAACTTCGTGGAGCTATTTCACAAGCTAGCACTCTGGCAGAGATTGAGGCTCTCTTGCAGTTAGATAAGGCTTAAAATGGTTCATACTGCTCTACTGGTTATCGATATGCAAAAAGCATTTAATAGCCCTATCTGGGGAGAACGAAATAACCCTCAAGCTGAATATCAAGCATTGAGGGTACTAGCATACTTTCGTAAACACGGTCTTCCAGTCTTACACATTCAACACATATCTGATAATCCCCAGTCGCAATTTCATAACAAACAAAATCAGGAGTTTAAAAGTGGATTTGAGCCAGTTACTGCAGAACCTGTCTTTCAAAAAACGGTTAATAGCGCCTTTATTGGAACAAATCTTGAAACATATTTACGAAAAAATCAGATTTGTCATTTAGTCCTTGTTGGTTTGACCCTGCCTCATTGTGTATCTACTACGACACGAATGGCAGCAAATCTTGATTTTGAAGTCACTTTACTAGCAGATGCTACTGCCAGTTTTACCCTATCTAACAAAAATGGTCAGGCCATCTCTCCTGAGACTATCCATGAGATTAATCTCCTTTCTCTACAAGATGAGTTTGCTCAAATTCTTACTACAGAAGAATTTTTAACCCAAGTATAAGTATAAAAGAATCCGTCAACTCTTATTTGAGCTGACGGATTTTTTATCTCAATCGATAGGTTTTTCTTGGTTTCTTTTTAGGCACTCGTTTGAGTCCAACTTCTTCTACATATTCTCCATATTTTACAAGAAAGTTATTGCTGACGATTGGACGACCGGGGTTGATAAGATTGACCAGTTCAGTTCCTTCGTAGACAGTGAACTCCTCCTCCAGCAGATAAAGGAAGGTCGGATTCCAGTCGAGACGACCTTGGATCCGTTTGATAGACTCTTGGATAATGGCATAATGGTCAAAAGCGAAGGCTTGCTCCTCCAACTCCACTCCCTCTAGGTAGCATTTGCCTGTCTGAAAATCGACATCTACGAAAACGACATCCTTGGCATCGTCTCCTGCTTGAACAAGTTCTAATGCACGACTAGGCAGATAAACCAAGTGGGCAATGGTCACTGTCCAGCCCCGTGGATCACGGCCTGGGGTCGATACGGTCATCAATTGCTCGATTTTTTCCAAAGGAAGATCGAGATTGACTTCTTCTCTCACCTCACGCTGACAGGCATGCGCAGCGTCTTCGCCCTTGTCCATAAATCCTCCAACTAAGGCCAAACAGTTTTGATAAGGGTGAGCCTTGCGGCGAATTAATAAGAGCTTGATCTTTCCTTCGACAAAGCAGTAGGCTACCATATCCACCGTCACACTTGGTTTTTCGTATTGAGGGAGTTCCTGCTTGTAGTACCAATCCAAAAACTCCTCCTGACTTGCATGAATTTCAAAATATTCTCTCTCTGTCATCCCTGCTGGAATCATCGTGTCCGTCATTTTATGCCTCCTTACGAACTGCCTTGGTCCATTGGTACCAACCTACTAGACTATTGAGTGTGTAAACCCAGTACATCCCTTGGATATGGATATTTTCACCCCACCAGAGATAGATACTAAAGAGATTGGTTGCAATCCAGAAAATCCATTGCTCACGGTAGAGACGTGTCATCAAGAGCTGACCGACACCATTGGTCGCATCGGTAACACTATCACGGAAAGGGCGAGCACTATGGATACTTTGGTAGGCCAAGCCCATACCAATCCAAATGATAGCAGTCAAAGCCAAGTACTTGAGCCAGTCAAGCACAGATAATTTCTTAGCTTCAAAATGAGATTCTTCTGCTTTTCCTTGGTCATTAATACGGTTGGACAGCCAAGCATAGAGGCCAATCGGCTGCATGACAAAGAAGTAAACAGTTGTCAAGACTTCGCCATAAAAAGTCGCATTCATAGCCAAAATCAAATAGATAGCTGAGTTAATAGCCCCAAAGAGATAATTACTTGCACGCCCTTCTGCTACCAAGATAACACAGACAATCCCAGTCCAAGACGCAAACAAGCTCATCCAGTCATGACTATCTATATTTTGAGTGAATTCCAAGATCAAGGGAACACTTGACAGGACGATGAGATACAACCACTGGAAGAGGCTACGGCCGACAAAGAGATCTTTCCAGAGCAGGCGGATAATCCCTGCAAAACCGATCTTACGAGCTTCTGCATGGACATTTTTAAAGTTTTCGATAAATTGTGTGATTTTTTCAGTTAGTTTTTTCATAATTTTCTCCTAATCTGCTTGGTAAATGGCATCAATAGCCGCCTTGGCTGCTTCATAATTGCCTAGGTAATCCTCAGCTAGATAAACTAGTGGAATGGTGGTTAAATATCGCTCTCTCATCTGGTCCAAATGCTGGGAAAAACTATGACGAATATGGTCTTCTGCCATAGTCATATCTCTAAATCCGTCATTGACATAGGAGCCGACAGGTTGCACAAAGAGAATCAAGTCCCATTTTTCCTTAGCCAAGATCGAGACAAAAAGATTGTCAAAAGTCTCTCCCGATAAGTCCCCTTGATCCTCAGTCTCCATATAATAATCATAGTAGCCCTTGGTTACTAAGGAGTTGGTGTCTGCTATCACCAGTCCCCTATTGGCATTGCTGTCAATTAACTTAGAGGTCTGGTCATACTGCCCCAAAAGGAGATAATAATAATCCTTTGGGGTCAATTCATCATCGCGGACATTGTTTTTGATCTGGTACTCACGTGCGTATTCCAAGCTGACAGGTGCATCGTAATACCTTGCCAAGTCCTTGGCTAAAGTGGTCTTTCCATTGCTAGCACTTCCCATAATCAACACTTTCTTTGTAAACTGACGTCGGAAGGGTTGAGCGATATATTTCCAATATTTGCTTGGATTTTCTCGAATCATAGTCGCTGAGATACCAAATTTTCTTTCTTGCAAAACAGTCTCAAAGCCACGATTTGATAATTCTTGCTGGTAGTCTGCCTCTCCCACAAAGAAAATTAGTTCTTGCTGGGTTTCATCATAGGAAATCTCCGCTAACATTTGGTCCAACCACTCCTGCCAGCCCATAGGGTAACGAGGAAGATTGGTTTCATCTAACTTGCAGACAGAGGTCAACTCGTCATCACCAAAGGCCTCTCGGATATAGCGGAATCTTTTTTGAAGCGTTAAGCCTACCTGTTCCCCTCTGTCTCCCTCATAGCCTGAAACGACAACCCAGACCTGGTCACACTGCCGCTTCGCTCGCTGGATCAGATCGATATGTCCTTGATGAAGTGGAGCAAATGTTCCAAATACCACTGCTGCTTTCTTTTTCATAAACGCATTACCTTTTTATAGTTTTTGATATTTTTGTTATATATGTTTTTATTATAAACTATATTTTTGTTTTGTCAATAGTTTTTTATTGTTTTTTATAAAAAAGTAGCAAAAAAGAGAATCAAGATTGCTCCTGATTCTCCATTTTTATACAATATCAAATTTTAACTGGCCTGCTTTGACACCAATCTTAAGTGTACTGCCTGCCACCAATTCTCCCTTGAGAAGAAGTTCTGCCAACTTGTCTTCCACTTCTGTTTGTAGGGTTCTGCGAAGTGGACGAGCTCCCATCTCTGGGTCATATCCTTGATTGGCCAACAATTTCAGTGCGGAAGTTTGTAATTTCAAGTCAATACCTTTTTCAGCCAAACTTGCCACTAAAGGTTTGACCATAATCTTCACTACTTCCTGCATATGGTCGCTAGAAAGGCTATGGAAGACCACTTTTTCATCAATACGGTTGATAAACTCAGGTCTATAAGCTTTTTTCAGCTCTTCAAACATGCGTTTTTCCATATTTTCCTGGTCAAAACGAATGTCCTTAGCCCCAAATCCGACAGTCTTGTCATCCCGAAGGGCTGTCGCACCAAGGTTTGACGTCATGATGATAATGGTATTTGAAAAGTCAACCTTGCGACCCTTGCTATCGGTCAAGACACCATCATCCAAAACCTGTAAGAGAACATTAAAGATATCTGGGTGGGCTTTTTCTACCTCATCAAAGAGGAGAACGGAATAGGGTTTGTTGCGAACCTTCTCTGTCAACTCCCCACCTTCTTCATAACCTACATAGCCCGGAGGAGCTCCATTGAGACGGCTGGCTGCGAATTTCTCCATATACTCACTCATATCAAAGCGGATAAGGGCTGATTCGTCGTCAAAAAGAACTTCTGCCAGAGCCTTGGCCAATTCGGTCTTACCGACACCTGTAGGCCCTAGGAACATAAAGGAACCAATCGGACGCTTGTGACTGCGAATCCCTGACTGGTTGCGGCGAATCGCACGACTAATACTTGAAACAGCTTGATCTTGACCGATGACACGTTTGTGCAGTTCAGCTTCCAGATTCAGGTATTTCTTAGCATCAGTCTGAGTCAGTTTTTGAACAGGGATACCTGACAAACGACTCAAGGTGGTCAAAATATCAGCCTCTGTCACCAAGTCTTTGTAAACAGGCACTTCCTCTTCCTTTGCAATTAGCTGAGCTGCCTGTTTCCACTTGCCATCCATCAAGGCCTTGTCAGCTGGACTCAAGCCAGAATCGTCTGGTTTCACATGCTTAGCCTTATTTTGCACTGTTGCTGCCGCTTCGTCCAAGAGATCGATAGCAGAGTCTGGCAAATGGCGACTAGTCAAGTAACGATGAGCCATCTTGACGGCTGTTTCAACCGCTTCATCTGTGATTTGCACACGATGATGTTTCTCATAAGTCGCCTTCAAACCTTGCAAAATGGTCATGCTGTCGGCTACACTTGGCTCTTCAATCGTCACTTTGGCGAAACGACGAGAAAGGGCCGCATCTTTTTCGATGTGTTTTTGGTATTCTTCCTGAGTGGTGGCACCAACTGTTCTCAAAGTTCCACGCGCCAAGGCTGGCTTCAAGATATTGGCCGCATCTAGAGTTGAGTCAATCCCGCTCCCAGAACCCATGATGGTATGAAGTTCATCGATAAAGAGGATAACTTGGCCATCTTCCTCAATATCCTTGATGATATTATTCATACGTTCTTCAAAGTCACCACGGAAACGTGTCCCTGCAACGACATTCATCAAATCAAGCTCTAACACGCGCATCTTAGCCATTTCCGCAGGTACATCACCACTGGCAATACGCTGGGCAAGACCAAGCGCCAGAGCTGTTTTCCCGACACCAGCATCTCCAACCAAGACAGGATTATTCTTTGTCTTCCGACTCAAGATTTGAATCATACGCGAGATTTCCTTGTCCCGACCGATGACTGGCTCCAACTTGCCAGAACGCGCTTGCTCTGTCAAATCATGCGTATAGTCCTCAAGACCACCGCTCGGAGTCTGGGGCATCCCCATCATATTAGCCATAGAATTTTGCTTGTCAGCTACTGTACGATGACGTTGGCGTAAAGCCTTGAGATCTTCACGAGTCCAACCTGCCCGTTCTTCTAAATTTCGACGAAGGGCAGCAATCTTGACCTGATCTTTCTTGTCTTCATATGAAAAACCAGCCCTCTCCAAGATACGAGTCGCCAAGGCATTGCCATCATGCAAAATCGCATAAAGGAGGTGCTCTGTCCCTAGCACCTTAGCATGGACCACTGACGCTACATACTCTGCTTCGTCAAAAAGAACCTGCAAACGATGAGAAAACGGCAATTCCGTAAAGGTTTCATCCTGGCTATAGTCCGTTTCAGTCAGTTCCAAAGCGACCTCTTCTAAACGGTCCATCTCATATGGATAATCATTTAAAGTCGCCCCTGCCACACTATAACTGTGATTGGACATGGCAATCAACAAGTGCCAAGACTCTAGATAATGAGCTCCAAAATGGCCAGCCACCATGTAGGCACTTTCGATACATTCATTCAATGCTTTTGAATAGTTCATCTTACTTCCCTTTTCTATCTACCTCTTGTATGACCTGTCGTAGCATATTAGCACGAACAACTGGAGCTTCTTCTCCTAGAACGCGATCCAAAGCTACTGCCACCAGCAAATTCATCTCCTGCTTGGTCATCAATTCCTGCTCAACCAAAAGCTGTAGAATATCCTCATAAATTTCTTGACTGACCCGCTCACCAATCGAGTAAAGCAGCTCCCTGAGCATTTCATGATGACTAGAAAACTCAATCCGTCCTATACGAATGTAGCCTCCGCCACCACGCTTACTTTCAACCAAGTAGCCTCTACTTTCCGTAAAGCGTGTCTTGATCACATAGTTAATCTGACTAGGAACAACCTGAAAAGTATCGGCCAACTGACTACGTTGCAACTCCACGATACCAGATTGATCTAAAATCGCCTTGATGTAGGCCTCAATATGATCCGATGTATTTTTAAATCTCATTACAAACCCACCTCTCTCTTTGAACCTTGACTATCTTTGACTATTATACCGAAATTTTCTCATTTTTAAAAGAAAAAGGGCGCTGGTAAAGGATAATCTTCACCAACTCCCTATTTTTCTATTTATCTAAGCCTAATTCTGCCAAAATTTGACGTTTGTAGGCAATCTTTTGGACTTCCTTGTCCTCATCTTCAGACCAATCTAGTTTAATTTCTGAAACAATTTGCCCAGGGCGATTTTTCAAGATATAGATGCGGTCGCTGAGATTGAGGGCCTCCTCGATACTATGCGTGATGATCAGGGTTGTTAGCTGCAACTGCTTGTGAATCTCAAGATACCAAGCGTGTAGTTCCATCTTGGTCATCTCATCCAAGGCGCTAAAGGCTTCATCTAAGAGAAAGAGCTTGTGCCCGAAAAGGTAAGTCCGGAGTAAGGCTACACGCTGGCGCATCCCACCACTGAGTTCATGAGGGTATTTATCTCTTACAGCTGTCAACTGGAAGGTCGCAAGAATGTCATCCGCTCGGGCAATAGCTTCTGCCTTATCCACTTTTTGAATCAAGAGGGGCAAAATGATATTACCAAGTACCGTCTTGTGCTCCAAGAGCAGATCCTTTTGCAACATATAACTCACGCGCCCCTTGGGATTTTCTTCACCATCAAGGACAATTCTCCCTGACTGAACTTCTAAAATCCCCGCAATTAAGTTGAAAAGCGTAGTCTTACCAACACCACTTGGGCCTAGGATGGAAACCACTTCGCCTGAAGTCATCTGCAGGTTGATGTCCTCTAAAATCCTCTCTTGACCATAGGCATAACTGACGTGTTCTAGTCTAATTTCTGTCATTATTTCACAAATTCGTTGGTGAAGCCTTTGTCTGTCAAGTCTTCTTTAAGGATACCATTTTCTTTATCCCATTTGTAGAAGGCATTCCAGCGAGCTGCATCAAATTGACCCCATTTTTCCTTGTCGCTTGCGTATTCTTTTGACAAGTATTTTTGAGATTCGATAACAAAGTCACGTTTTTCCTTGAGTTCAGGTGCATTTTTGATGAGGATATCAGCTGCTTCTTCTGGATGCTCCATAGCATATTGGTAGCCTTTTTTGATAGCTTGGATGACTTTACGAGCTTCTTCTTTGTTATCTTTCAAATAGTCGTTGTTTGCGATGATGACTGGTGAATAGTAGTCAAATTCTTTAACGTAGTCTTTCAAGTACATGAAATTAGCATCTACACCTTGAGATTTGGCAAGGATACCATCCCAACCGTAGTAAATCCAAGCAGCGTCAAAGACGCCATTGGCAATCGGTGTGATCGAGTTTGAGTCGTTATTTGGTACTTTTTCAACCTTCTCAAAGTCTCCACCTTGAGATTCTACCAAGGTTTTCAACATAGCAAGTTCAGTTGGGTCATTCCATGTCCCGTATTTCTTACCAACCAAGTCCTTTGGACTAGCTACATTGTCAGATTTACGAGAGATGATTCCTGATGTATTGTGCTCTACGATAGCTGCAACGGCAGTAATTCCTGCCCCTTTTTCCAATTTCTTAGCCATATAGTCTTGGAAATACACTGCAAATGGTGCCTTACCATTGATAACCAAGTCAGAAGAACTTTCTTCTGGTGGTAATTTCAAGTCAACATCCACTCCAGCTTCTTTGAAATAACCTTTTTCCTTAGCCACATAAAGCCCTGTGTGGTTGGTATTTGGTGTCCAGTCTAGGATAAAGTCGATTTTCTTAAGTTCTGCTTCCTTATTATCCTTAGAAGCAGTTCCTTGACCACAGGCCACAAGCACAACAGCTACAAGAGCTGTTAAAACAGTTAAAAACACTTTCCATGTTTTTTTCATTTTGATTTCCTCTTTTCTTTTTCAGAAACATTCTAATTCTACGAACGTTTCCATTTAATAACATATTTTTCACTGACATCGACCAATTTCATACCAAGAAGGCTGATAATCGATACCAGAATAATAATAGCAAACATGGTATCATACTGAAACAGTTTCTTGGACTGAATCATGTAGACACCTAGTCCTTCAAAGCCTCCCAACCACTCAGATACTACTGTTGTGATGAAGGCGTAGGAGACACTGACCCTCAGACCTGCATAAAAGTAAGGTAGGCTGACTGGGATTTTAAAATGCCACAGGATTTGCCAAGGGTTGGCCCGCATCAGACTAAACAAGGTCAGCATATCCTTGTCACAATGCCTAAAACCGTCCAAAATGCTGACGATAATAGGAAAGGTTGTCGTCAAGATAATCAAGACAATCTTGGGCAAAATCCCATAACCTAGCCACAAGACCAAGATAGGAGCTATGGCAATAGTCGGAATGGTCTGAACAACCACCATCATAGGGTAAATCAGGTCATTGAGCCAAGTCAAACTATCCATAAGTACAGCCATGAGACAGGCAATCAAGACTCCTAGAACCAACCCCAGTAAAGCCACTCTCAAGGTGGCCCAGCTATGGTGCCAGAGAAATTCTCTATCTCGGACAAAGGACTGGAGGATCTCAAGAGGTGTCGGCAGGATAAACTTGGGGAGCAGTTTAAGAAAACCTGCTAACTGCCAGATTGACAAGACTCCCAGAAAGCCCAATAGACTAATGTGTCGTCTCAGTATACTTTTCAAGTTTCTCATCAATACTTAAAATCTCTCCTACATTTATTTTGACATTGGCAAAGACATTATCTGCCTCCTGCCCTGCCACTTCCAGCGCTTCTTTGAGAATGCGCATAAGCTCATCAAACTCCCCTTCCAAGACCGTTTCAAATGGTGTCACCACCATGGTCACTTCTTGAACTTGCAGATAAGCAATGACCTGATCGATAACAGCTATCCGATCAATTCCCTGCGCTAGGGGTAAAACTTGCAAGGCAATGCTTGCTTTCATAAAAACCTCCTCTTCTCGTTTTCCTTTGACAAAAAGAAAAACCTTTGCCATATATGGAAAAGGTCAAGAATAGACTAAGTATCGTTCCCTACGCTGGCATTACCCAGATCAGGTGCGGTCGAAGTTTAACACTTCCTCTCAGACTGTACACAGACTCCCATATATTATATAGATATATGATAGCGCAAAATAAGAAAAATGTCAAGGAAACTGCTTACAGAAAAGAGCAGGAAAAATTTCCTACTCCAATTTTCTATACTCGTTCTCCATCACTGTTTACTCTGTAGCCATCCACCGTCGTATTAACAGCTAAGACACCTGAAGAGTAAGAATAATACCACTTACCAGAAACTTGATACCAGCCTGTTTTCATTGCCCCTGAACTATCCAGATAATACCACGAGCCATTTTCCTTTAACCAGCCTGTCTGCATTTCACCAGATGATTTCAAATAATACCAACTAGAACCATCCTTCAACCAGCCTGTTGATTTAGAGCCATTTGATTTGAAATGATACCAACTACTATTTACTTTCTTCCAACCGACAGTCGATCCATTATTTGAGCTATAATTAGAGCTATTCCCTGATTGGTTCTGATAATTCTGTGAAGAAGTCACTCCCTCTAGCTGGATATAACGACGACTTCCGTTATAAGCTGTATAACTCAACCACTTGTATCCATCTTTTTCGAGAATTTGATCATAATGAACCTTCTCCCCAGGATAATAGTAATCAATCGCAGTTGCGCTAACTAATGGCTGATTTTTGATAGCAGACTTAGACTTGAAATAATGTGTTCCTTCTGTTGAAACTGAGGTTTGACTATTCCAAACACTGCCACCAGCCAAATCTTTAAAATGAATAAATCCTGTCATCGTATTTGCTTTTATAATTCGTTTATTATAGGCTTCTGTATAACCATAGTTATATTCCTCGATCTCAATCTGATCTCCCATTACATTTGACACCCAGGCAACATGCCCATAAGTTCCTGCAGTAGACCAAGCAATGGATCCAATCGTCGGTGTATTATCTACACGATAGCCTTCACGACGAGCACGATAGCCCCATTCATTCGCATTTCCATAAGCCCTTGGAATCTCAAAACCATTGACATTACTCAAACGAAAGGCTGCAAAAGAAGTACACTGACGAGAATACATGCGCCACTGATCAATCTCCTGGCTCCCATTTTTATAATAAACAGGATAATCATCCCCACGCGCAATCGATCCATTTCCGCCAGAATAGGCATAGACACTATCACCCGCTGCTAGCATCAATCCTACTACTAAAAAAGGAACAACCTTTTTAACCGACTTTCTAAAAGAAAATCCTGTCTCTATTACTTTAAATGATGAACTTTTCATTCTTCCTCCTTGAAATAGTATAGTACTCAATGAAAATCAAAGAGCAAACTAGGAAGCTAGGCGCAGGCTGTACTTGAGTACGGCAAGGCGAAGCTGACGTGGTTTGAATTTGATTTTCGAAGAGTATAAATCGAAGATTGCCTTCACTTAAACTATTCGGAGAAAAAAGAAAAAGTGAGAAAATTTCTCACTTTAGTCCAGATAATGAATCAAATTCTTTTCAGTAAGGATATCTGAGTAAGTAAAGGATTCAACGTAAACATTAGCTTGTTTATCTCCTTCCACATTCCCAAATTCCACAATAAATAGGGATGGATAAACCTCAATTAGCTTACCCAATCTATTTTTTTGGCGCTTACGACCATTCTCCAAAGTCATTTCTACGACTTGTCCCTCATGTGCCTTGATTTCTTCTTTGATTTTTTTCATCTTGGCTACATCTGTAAATGCATCTGACATCTTATGCCTCCCTCTTTGAGATACTTGAAAATTTATTGTATTCTTTTTGGAAAATTAATTCCACCGTTCCACGAGCTCCACTACGGTTTTTCTCGATAATAACTTCTACCTTATTATTCGGTATGCCTTCCTCTTCTTCACCACCACGCTCATAGTAATCGTCGCGATAAAGAAAGGCTACGATATCAGCGTCCTGCTCAATAGACCCAGATTCACGAATATCAGACAAGACCGGTCTCTTATCCTGACGTTGTTCTACACCACGAGAAAGCTGACTTAGAGCGATTACTGGAACCTTCAGTTCTTTTGCTAGGATTTTCAACTGACGTGAAATTTCTGAAACTTCTTGTTGGCGGTTTTCTCGACCAGTTCCCGTGATAAGCTGCAAATAGTCTATCAAAATCAAACCAAGATTTCCAGTTTCTTGAGCCAATTTACGAGAACGAGAACGAATCTCTGTAATCCGAATTCCTGGCGTATCATCGATATAGATACTTGCATTAGCTAGATTCCCTTGAGCAATGGTATATTTTTGCCACTCCTCATCAGTCAATTGACCCGTACGGATAGAATGCGATTCTACCAAACCTTCTGCCGCCAACATACGATCCACTAGACTTTCCGCACCCATTTCGAGTGAAAAAATAGCAACAGTTTTGTCCAACTTAGTCCCAATATTCTGAGCAATATTCAAGGCAAAGGCTGTCTTACCAACCGCCGGACGGGCTGCTAGGATAATCAACTCCTCCTCATGCAGACCAGTCGTCATATGATCCAAGTCACGATAGCCTGTCGCAATACCTGTAATATCGGTCGTTTGTTGCGAGCGAGCTTCCAGATTTCCAAAGTTGATATTCAACACATCTCGAATGTTCTTAAATCCACTTCGATTAGCATTTTCGCTGACATCAATCAGGCCTTTTTCTGCCTGAGCAATGATTTCATCAGCTGGTTGCGAAGCCTCGTAAGCTTGATTGACAGACTCTGTCAACTTGGAGATTAATCGCCGTAACATAGCTTTTTCTGCAACGATTTTAGCATAATACTCCGCATTAGCAGAAGTTGGCACAGAATTGACAATCTCAACCAAGTAAGACAAGCCACCAATATTCTGTAAATCACCTTGATTATCAAGAATAGTACGAACCGTTGTTGCATCTATGGCATCGCCACGATCGGATAAATCGACCATAGCTTGGAAAATCAAACGATGGGCATACTTAAAAAAGTCCCGAGACTCAATATATTCTCGTACAAAAACAAGCTTACTCTCATCAATAAAGATAGCCCCTAAAACGGATTGTTCAGCTAAGATATCTTGAGGTTGTACTCGTAACTCTTCTACTTCTGCCATCAGACTTCCCTTCCTTTTACAATCTTGTCAAGAAGGTGTAAATTTATCCTTCTTTCACACGAAGATTGATTACACTTGTGATATCTTGATAGATTTTCACTGGTACATCAATCAAACCAACTGCTCGAATCGGAGCTTGTACTTGGATATGACGTTTATCAATCTTAATTCCAAATTGCTTTTGCAATTCTTCTGCAATTTTCTTATTCGTAATTGAACCAAAGGTACGACCATCTGGACCAACTTTTTCAACAAATTCTACAACAGTTTCTTCAGCTTCAAGTTGGGCTTTAATTGCTTTTGCTTCTGCAATCATCTCAGCATGAGCTTTTTCTTCCGATTTTTGTTTACCACGTAGTTCACCTACAGCTTGAGCAGTTGCTTCTTTTGCTAAATTCTTTTTGATAAGAAAGTTTTGTGCATACCCTGTTGGTACTTCCTTAATTTCGCCTTTTTTACCTTTTCCTTTAACATCTGCTAAAAAGATTACTTTCATTCTTCTTTCTCCTTTTCCTTTATTTCATTTAATACAATTTCTGTCAGTTTTTCACCTGCTTCTGACAAGGTTAAATCTTTAATTTGAGCTGCTGCCAAATTAAAGTGACCTCCACCTCCCAGTTCTTCCATAATCCGTTGTACATTCAGTTTACTACGACTGCGAGCTGAGATAGAGATAAACCCTTGTGTATTCTTCGCAAGAACAAAACTCGCTTCAATACCCGACATAGCTAACATGGCATCTGCTGCCTTACTAATAACAACTATATCATAGCATTTCGAGTCCTTAGCCTCTGCTATTAGTACATCTGAACCTAATTTACGCCCCTGTAAAATCAGTTCATTGACCTCACGATATTCTTCAAAATCTGTCGCAGCAATTTCTTGGATAGCAATACTATCACTTCCTCTCGTTCTGAGATAGCTAGCAACATCAAATGTCCGACTAGTCACTCGTGAGGTGAAATTTTTAGTATCCAACATCATACCAGCCATTAAAACACTTGCTTGCATACGACTCAAACGATTTTTCTTAGAATTCTGAAACTGAATCAATTCTGTTACTAACTCACTGGCACTGCTTGCACCACTTTCGATATAAGTAATAACTGCATTATCTGGAAAATCCTGATCCCTTCTGTGGTGGTCAATAACGATGGTCTGTGTAAACAAATCATAAAAATCTTTTGATAAAGTTAAAGCTGTCTTTGAATGGTCTACAAGAATCAACAAAGAACGATTGGTCACCATCCCCATTGCGTCCTTAACAGACAACAACTTCGTAACTCCTTCTTTTTCTAAGAATGAAATAGCACGTTCAATATCCGGAGACATTTGATCTTCATCATAAAGAGCATAGCTATTTTCAGTCACATTGCTAGCAAATAACTGCATACCTACAGCAGAACCCAAAGCATCCATATCAAGGTTTTTGTGACCAACTACAAAAACCTGATCCACACTTCTAATTTTATCTGAAATAGCTGTCATCATAGCGCGCGTACGTGTCCTTGTACGCTTGATTGACGCCGCAGATCCACCACCAAAATAAACGGGATTTTTCGTTTCGTCATTCTCCTTGACAACCACCTGGTCGCCACCACGCACTTCAGCCAAGTTTAAGTTGAGCAATGCAACTTTCCCGATTTCATCATGATTTCCATCACCATAAGAAAATCCCATACTTAAGGTCAATGGCAACTGTCTCTGTTTCGACTCTTCTCTGAAAGAATCAATAACAGAAAATTTATCGTTCATCAATCCCTCAAGCACCGTGTAGTCCGTAAATAGATAAAAGCGATCCATACTCACTCGACGAGAGAACATCATGTATTTTTCTGAAAACTCTGATATAAAATTAGCTACAAAACTATTGATTTGACTAATATCTGACTCAGAAGTTGCATCCTCCAAATCATCATAATTATCCACAGACACAACTCCAATCACTGGTCGACTCGTTACTAATTCATCTGTTATGGCTTGCTCCCTGGATACATCTACAAAATACAAAACACCGGAAGAAGCATCCATATGAACAGCATAACGCTTCTCACCCAGCTTGGCATAAGTAGACGGATTTCCTACTGAAGCCTTGATAATCGTTTGAACAGCTTCCAAATCAAAATCGCCATCTTCCTTGGTCAAAATCAATTCAGCATAGGGATTAAACCACTCAACCTCTCCAGAAGATAAATTCAATTTCATAACACCTACAGGCATCTGTTCCAATAGAGATGTCAAACTTTCTTCCGCTTGGTGATTTACATACTGTATCTGTTCTACATCACTCCTTGTATAATGCACTCTCAGTTTCTTAAATAAAAAAACATAGCCTCCTACAAAAAGAAACAAAATTAAAAGCGTCAACAGATGATTATTAACAAAAATAATGAAAGTGGATAAGACTCCAAACGCAATCAATCCTACTAGAATAGGAAAGACTGGACTTACATAAAATTTTTTCATTCCAAACCTCTTGGCACCCATTATACCATAATACCCCTCAAAAAGCGACTTTTTAAAAGTGTAATCAGTAATTCTATCAATTATAAGAAAAAGGAGGTTTACAATTCAGTAAACCTACCTTTACACATATTGAAATTAAGATTCTTTAACCTCTAACAAACCAATTTCGCCATCCTCACGACGATAAATCACATTAGTTGTTTGATCTTCAACATCCACATAGATAAAGAAATCATGTCCCAACAAATCCATCTGTAGAATAGCTTCTTCCAAATCCATTGGTTTTAAATCAATTTGTTTTGAACGAACAACTTTAGACTGGACAACATTTGAATCTTCCACCAAAGCATCTGTAAATAATTGACTAGTTGCTACCTTATTTTTATTTTTACGCTCGATTTTTGTTTTATTTTTACGAATCTGACGTTCAATTTTATCAGTTACAAGGTCAATTGAACCATACATATCTTGAGACACATCTTCTGCGCGGAGAGTAATAGATCCAAGCGGAATCGTTACTTCCACTTTAGCTGTTTTTTCACGATAAACTTTTAAGTTAATTCGGGCATCCAACTCTTGCTCTGGCTGGAAGTACTTTTCGATCTTTTCGAGTTTAGAAACTACATAATCACGAATTGCTTCTGTTACTTCTAGGTTTTCACCACGGATACTATATTTAATCATATGAGTACCTTCTTTCTAAACATTTTTGTTTTTATGATTTTATTATAACGCTTTCATTCTATTTTTGCAAATTTTTTCCTCATCTTACAAGGGAAAATGTTTTTACATCCTCAGCACCAGCTTCTTCCAGCAGTTTCTTCACACGATTTATAGTTGTTCCTGTAGTATAAATATCATCTATAAGTAGGATTTTCTTAGGAATGCGGACTCCACTTTTAATAAAGAAAGGAAATTCTGTCTCCAAACGCTCTGAGCGACTTTTAGAAGAACTAGCTCGCTCTTCTCTCTTTTCTAATAAATCCAGATACGCAAAGCCTGCTGCATCTACCAAGCCCTCAACCTGATTAAATCCTCTATCAGCATATCTATCAGGGCTTAGGGGAATGACTACAAATTGGTACTCTTTGTACTTTTTCAACTCCTCACTTAAAAATGAAGAAAAAACTTTTCTTAAAAGGAAGTCTCCATCAAATTTATATCGACTAAAAAAATCCTTCATAGCTTGATTGTAAGTGAAAATCGCTCTATGACTGACCTCAACTCCTTCTTTACACCAAAATTGACAATCTTGACACTTTGTTGACAATCCTATTTTCATACAGTTTGGACAGTTCTCTTCCCCAATTCTTTCAAAAGTAGAATCACAATCTAAACAAAGACAGGAGGCATCATTCTTCAGAAGTAAGAGACTACTAAAAGTTAAAACAGTCTTCATAGTCTGCCCACATAACAAGCACTTCATAGACCAGCCTCCTTATTCATCATCTGAATTTCCTTAATCGCCCTCTTGATTGAATCATTTAATCCATCATGGAAGAAAAGCAAATCTCCTGTCGGTCTATCCATGCTTCGTCCAACTCGTCCACCAATCTGAATCAAACTAGACTTGGTAAAAAGACGATGATTCGCTTCTACTACAAAAACATCTACACGAGGAAACGTCACACCACGCTCTAGAATAGTTGTGCTGATGAGTATAGTCAGCACCCCATCTCTAAATGCTTGCACCTGCTCTAATCGATTTTCTGTTACAGAAGATACAAAGCCAATTTTCTCATTTGGAAATTGCTCCTGTAAGATTTCTTTTAACTGCTCCCCTTTCTTAATTTCTGAAGCAAAAATGAGTAACGGATAAGCTGTCTTTCTCTGCTTATCAATATAGGACTTTAACTTTGGTGACAAACGATTCTTGTCTAAGTAGCGATTAAAATCCGATAACCAAACTGGCTTAGGAATAATCAACGGATTTCCATGGAACCGTCTCGGTAAACTCAGTCTTTTTAGTTCTCCTAAACGGACCTTTTTATCCAACTCATCGGTCGAAGTCGCTGTTAAAAAGATTCTCAATCCATTCTCCTTTACACTATTCTTGACAGCGTGGTAAAGCGTGAAATTGTCAACATAAGGAAAAGCATCTACTTCATCCACTATCAGCAAATCAAAAGCTTGATAAAATTTCAATAACTGATGGGTCGTCGTAACAACTAGTGGTGTTCGAAAATACGGCTTTGATTCTCCATGTAGGAGGGCTATCTCGCAAGCAAAATCCTGTTGCAGGCGTTTATACAGCTCCAAACAAACATCTATGCGAGGACTGGCCAAACACACTGCACCACCCCTATTAATCACCTTAGCCACAACTTGATAAATCATTTCTGTCTTTCCAGCCCCTGTCACCGCATGAACTAAAGTTGGCTCTTGCTTCTCTACTGCTTGAATCAGTCCCTCTGACACCTTCTCTTGAAAAGGAGTTAATTGACCACGCCATTTAAGAACATCTTGCTTCGGAAAATCCTCCTGTGGAAAATAGTATAAAGCTTGATCACTCCTGACTCGCTTCATAATTAAGCACTCCCGACAATAGTAAGCACCGATGGGCAAATACCATTCTTCTAGAATAGTACTATTACAACGTTGACAGAAAAGTTTCCCCTTCTCCTTTCTCATTGCTGGAAGTTTCTCCGCCAACTGACGCTCCTCTTCTGTTAATTCATTCTCAGTAAACAAACGACCGAGATAGTTTGGATTTACTTTCATACTTCTTTATTCGTAAAAGCCTAGCACTTTAGATGATTTTTTAGTACAATTAAATCATGGAATTTAGAACAATTAAAGAGGACTGTCAAGTCCAAGAAGAAATCAAAAAATCCCGCTTTATCTGTCATGCCAAGCGTGTTTATAGCGAAGAAGAGGCTCGTGACTTCATTACTGCTATCAAAAAAGAACACTACAAAGCTACGCATAACTGCTCTGCATTTATTATTGGGGAACGTAGTGAAATCAAACGTACAAGTGATGATGGCGAGCCTAGTGGCACTGCTGGTGTTCCCATGCTTGGGGTACTAGAAAATCACAATCTCACCAATGTCTGTGTGGTCGTGACACGCTACTTTGGTGGTATTAAACTAGGCGCTGGAGGACTAATTCGTGCGTACGCAGGCAGTGTTGCCTTAGCCGTCAAAGAAATTGGCATCATTGAAATAAAGGAACAAGCTGGCATTGCTATTCAAATATCTTACGCTCAGTACCAAGAGTACAGTAACTTCCTTAAAGAACATAATCTCATGGAGCTAGATACAAATTTTACAGATCAAGTCGATACGATGATTTATGTTGATAAAGAAGAAAAAGAAACTATTAAAGCTGCACTGGTGGAGTTTTTTAATGGAAAAGTCACTTTAACTGATCAAGGTTTACGCGAAGTTGAGGTTCCTGTAAACCTAGTGTAAACAATAGATAATACAGTGTTTCACTGATATTTTCACCGCTACTTTAATTAGCAACATAAAAAGGTTCTTGCCAAGAGTTACTAGAAAATGAAGCAATTCAAAAAGAAAACTGATAACTTTCTTCTTTACACCTATTTACTAAAATTAACTTATCACAATCGCTTAAAAATTAATGGCTTAGACCTGTGATATAAAAAAATCCTATCGCTCCGATAGGATTTCTATATTTTACAAATGGTATAGTTAGCGTTATACTAGAAATATCTTATACAAAGAGGTATTCATATGTCTATTTATAACAACATTACTGAACTAATCGGTCAAACTCCGATTGTTAAACTCAACAACATTGTTCCAGAAGGTGCTGCAGATGTCTATGTAAAACTTGAAGCATTTAACCCTGGTTCTTCTGTAAAAGACCGTATTGCTCTTAGCATGATTGAAAAAGCTGAACAAGACGGTATTCTGAAACCTGGTTCTACTATTGTTGAAGCAACAAGTGGAAACACTGGTATTGGACTTTCATGGGTAGGGGCTGCTAAAGGGTATAAAGTTGTTATCGTTATGCCTGAAACTATGAGTGTGGAACGACGTAAGATTATCCAAGCCTATGGTGCTGAACTCGTCCTTACGCCTGGTAGCGAAGGAATGAAAGGTGCTATTGCTAAGGCTCAAGAAATCGCTGCTGAACGTGATGGTTTCCTTCCTCTTCAATTTGACAATCCAGCTAATCCAGAAGTACACGAAAGAACAACAGGAGCTGAAATACTAGCTGCTTTCGGTAAAGATGGACTAGATGCCTTTGTTGCTGGAGTGGGTACCGGTGGAACGATTTCTGGTGTTTCTCATGCACTCAAATCAGCAAATTCAAACATTCAAGTTTATGCAGTGGAAGCTGATGAATCTGCTATTCTATCTGGTGAAAAACCTGGTCCTCACAAAATTCAAGGTATATCAGCTGGATTTATTCCTGATACACTTGATACTAAAGCCTATGATGGTATCGTTCGTGTAACATCAGATGATGCTCTTGCACTCGGACGTGAAATTGGTGGAAAAGAAGGCTTCCTTGTAGGGATTTCTTCAGCTGCAGCTATCTACGGAGCCATCGAGATTGCCAAAAAATTAGGTACAGGTAAAAAAGTCCTTGCTCTAGCACCAGATAACGGTGAACGTTATCTCTCTACAGCACTCTATGAATTTGAAGTTTAGTCTCCTAAATGCACTTAGCCCTTATTATAGGGCTTTTTATTTTTACCTTGAAAATAGGAAGCTCTCCCTATAGGGATCGACTGCATAGAAAAAAGGAAGCAAATTTACTTCCTTTCTATAATTAGTTATTCAAGGCTGCTGCCATTGTAGCTGCAACTTCAGCTTCAAAGTCGTTTGCAGCTTTCTCAATACCTTCACCAACTTCAAAGCGAGCGAACTCAACTACTGAAGCGTTAACTGATTCAAGATATGCTTCAACTGTCTTGCTGTCATCCATGATGTAAACTTGTGCAAGAAGTGTGTAAGCTTGGTCAACTTTAGTATTGTCAAGCATGAAGCGATCCATTTTACCTGGGATGATTTTGTCCCAGATTTTTTCTGGTTTGCCTTCTGCAGCCAATTCAGCTTTGATGTCAGCTTCAGCTTGAGCAATAACATCATCATTCAATTGTGCTTTTGATCCATATTTCAAGTGTGGAAGAGCTGGTTTGTTAACCATTGCACGGCTTTCGTTATCTTGGTCGATAACGTGGTTCAATTGTGCCAACTCATCTTTAACGAATTGTTCATCTAATTCTTTGTAAGAAAGAACTGTTGGTTTCATCGCTGCGATGTGCATTGACAATTGTTTAGCAAGTGCTTCGTCTCCACCTTCGATTACAGAGATAACACCGATACGTCCACCGTTGTGTTGGTAGGCTCCGAAGTGTTGTGCATCTGTTTTTTCAATCAAAGCAAAGCGACGGAATGAGATTTTTTCTCCGATAGTCGCTGTTGCAGATACGTATGCAGCTTCAAGAGTTTCACCTGAAGGCATTGTCAAAGCAAGAGCTTCTTCGTTATTAGCTGGTTTTCCTTCAACGATTGCTTTAGCTGTTGCGTTTACCAACTCAACAAATTGAGCGTTTTTCGCAACGAAGTCAGTTTCAGCATTTACTTCAACAACTGCTGCAATGTTACCGTCAACATAAACACCAGTCAAACCTTCTGCAGCAACACGGTCAGCTTTCTTAGCTGCTTTTGCCATACCTTTTTCGCGAAGCAATTCAATCGCTTTTTCGATATCGCCTTCCACTTCAACCAATGCTTTTTTAGCGTCCATAACACCAGCACCAGATTTTTCACGCAACTCTTTAACAAGTTTAGCTGTAATTTCTGCCATTTTGATTCTCCTATATTTTTTAAAAATAGGAGAGCCGGGCTAAGCCCCGCCCTCCTAGGTAATTACTATTTATTATGAATTAAGCGTTGTCGCCTTCTACAACTTCAACGATTTCTTCAATTGAATCTGCTTGAGTTTCTGAAGCTGCAAATTCTGCTTCAACTGCTACTGCATCCTCACCTTGACGTCCTTCGATGATAGCGTCAGCCAATTTAGCTGTGATCAATTTAACAGCTCGGATAGCATCATCGTTAGCTGGGATGATTACATCGATATCATCTGGATCAGTGTTTGTGTCAACCATCGCTACAACTGGGATTCCCAATTTTTTAGCTTCTTTAACAGCGATTTGCTCTTTATGTGGGTCAACTACGTACATCACATCTGGGATACGAGGCATATCTTCGATACCACCCAAGAATTTTTCAAGACGTGCACGTTGTTTGTTAAGAAGTGCAACTTCTTTCTTAGGAAGAACTTCGAAAGTTCCATCTTCTTCCATACGTTTGATTTCTTTCAAACGAGCGATACGTTTTTGGATTGTTCCCCAGTTTGTAAGAGTTCCACCCAACCAACGGTGGTTGATGAAGTATTGACCTGAACGTACTGCTTCTTCAGCAACTGCATCAGCTGCTTGTTTCTTAGTACCAACGAACAATACAACTGCATCGTTAGCTGCTGCATCACGCATGAAGTCGTATGCTTGGTCAGCGTATTTTACAGTTTGTTGCAAGTCGATAACGTGGATTCCGTTACGCTCTGTAAAGATGTATTTAGCCATCTTAGGGTTCCAGCGACGAGTTTGGTGACCAAAGTGTACACCAGCCTCAAGAAGTTGTTTCATTGAAATTACTGCCATGAGTATTTCTCCTTTTTGTTTTTTTCCTCTTCTTGACTTCAACTCGCAAAACGACCCAAGAGCAACTGCTTCACAATTCATCAAGAATGAGTATTATCGTTCACACGACAATTTTCATTTTACCATACTTTTCCAATATTTTCAAGCTATTTTGATATAATTTTTAATAGTTATTGTCTCTGGTAAAACCTGAAAAAGAGGGCTCTATTCGAGTCCCTCTCTCTAATTAGTCTGCATAAATATATGTTACAAAACCTTCAGAAGTCGTTGTTGGATTAAACCATCCACGGTGATTTCCAAGTGTACGATTACCTGCATAGTTTGATTCTGATACTTGGATACGTGTTGTTGATTCAACAGCTGTAACAACCGCTACGTGTCCATATCCACCATCGTTCCAACATGCAATTGCTCCAACTTGAGGTGTCGATCCTGTACGGAATCCTGCTGCAGCTGCACTTGTAGCCCACTGTGCTCCATTACCCCAATAGTCTCCAGCCCAAGGTGCTAATGTTTTAACTCCCCAGGTACATTCTCCAATTGGGTAAGTTGAGGCATCCGTGTTATATGTTGGACGTACTTTAGCCTGAACAGGTGCTACTGCAGATTCAGATACTGCTTGTACCTGTGCTGTTAGGTTTGTATTACCTGAAGCAAGTACTGATTGTTGTTGGCTAGCTTGTTTTTCTTTATAAGCTGCTTCTGCTGCCGCAGCTGCACGAGCCTCTGCCTCAGCTGCTGCTTTTTGCTCTAATAGACTTGCCTTTTCCCCTTCAGCTGTCGCTTTCTCAGCAGCAAGACTCAATTCAGCAGCTTTTAGTTCTGCCTGTTTCGTAGTCAATGCTTGAGCATCATCAGCTAATTTTTGTTGATTAGCAATTACAGTATTGATAGCATCATTATTTGCTACTTGTTTTTCAGAAATAGCTTTTTTATCTGCCTTTTGTTGTTCTAACATTTTGTTATTCGCAGATACGATTTCACTCATTGCAGCAACACGTGAAATAGCTTCTGTAATTGATTTTGAGTTTACGATTGTATTGATGTAGCTAGTTGCGGCTCCATTTGTTTGAGCACTACGAGCTTGTTTTTCCAAAGATTGGTTACGAGAAACAATGTTTTTAGAAAGTTCTGTAATCTCACCCTCGAGTTTCTTAGATTCTGCTTGTAATCTATCATTTTCAGATTGCAAGTTAGATTGCTCTGCTTGAATAGCAGATACTTGCTCCTGAATTTGATCAACTTGTTTTTGTGCTTCTTGTTGTTGTGCTGTTAAGTTACTAATTTTATTATCTTGAGCAGCAATTTTGTCATCAGTCGTTTCTGCATGAGCAGTCGTCAATACTGCTGCCTGGGAAACCATTACTGTACTTAATAAAAGCGAGGCTAAGATTTTTTTCTTCATGGTTAATAAATACTCCTTCTGTTTAAGACAATACTAGTATACCAAAAAAAACTCCAATAAATATTACGCCTTTGTTACATTTATATGTCGTTCTTATAGATAATATTTTTCAAAAATAAATTGAAAAACAGTAATCCATAAAAAATTTAAAATCATCGTCGGTACCAAGCTATAGACTATAAAAATCGACATGTTATCCACTGTCAGCCCTACCATAAAAGCCAAAAGATAACTACCCATTTCAAACAGGAAGGTCAGGACAATCATAGAGAGCATTCGTGTCCAACGATTCAACAAAATAACACTATTCAATTTATGAAGAAAGGCTCCCAATAAGATAAATAAGAGAGTTGCAATCCCTATTAGATGGAAAAAGTAAACATCGTAAACCAAGCCCACCATAAAACAATAGACTAGATAGAGATATTCTGATACTTCTATTGTCTCAAATAAGAGAAATAGAAAAAGAAAATGACTAGCCAAATGTACATGGGGGAAAAATGAGCCCAGAAGCTGGCTAATATGGGCGTCAATTAGAACAAAGAAAGGGAGCAATAAAAACACTCCAACCCACTTCAACTGTCTCATTATGAATTCCCCACTAATTCTATCACATCTACATTATGAGTATCTGCACTCAATTTAACAGTTACTTCTCGTGTCAAATAGTCTGTACTATGCGTTGTGGCAGCCACTTCACCAACAGGAATATCTGCAACATTAAAGTTTCCTAATCCACCCGTTGTCACCTTATCGCCTGTACTAATATCGCTATTACTATTTAATTGGCTAATTTTAAGAACTTCATTTTCCTTGTCGTAGCCAACAATAATTCCATAAATTGTGGTAGTGCCGTGTTGAATTTTAACAGAAATCTTATCTGCATTTTCCGTATTTGTCAGAAGGTTGACTATAGTAGAGTTCTCCTCTACTTTTGAAACACTCCCAATCAAGCCACCATTTGCAATAGCTAACATGTTCTCAGAAACCCCTTTTGATTTACCTACATCTAAGGTCAATTCCTGTTTCCAAGATACCGGAGAACGCATAATAACATCTGCTGCCAAAGTCTGTGTAGCTTGCAATTTGGACTTCATATCAAGCAATTGGCGCAGTTGCTCATTTTCCGTCTTTAAACTTTCCGCCTCATTTGATTTGACTTCTAACTGGTAAAGCTGTTTCTTCAAACTTTCATTTTCATTATATGTTCGTGTCAAATGAGCCAAATCTGATTTGACAGAATCAAACCACTGAAAAGGTTTTTGTACAACCCTATCAACCAATGAAACTCCATCTCCTAATTTTGTCACAATTGTACTTGAATAAGTCGTCGCTAAGAGAGCTGACACAAGCAGAACAGTGACAAAAACAATAATGACATATTTTGATTTTTTAAAACGGTTCATATCCCTACCTTTATATCAAAAACTGTTACAGTAACTTTTTTATCAATTCCTGAAATCTACTAAGATTTTAAGAAAAATAAACAACAACCAAGTACGAGAATAACAATAATTGCTAGCGTATCCTTTCGCGTCCATTTCAATTGTCGGTATTGACTTCTACCTTTTCCTCCCTGATAACCACGCGCTTCCATGGCGATAGCCAAGGAATCCGCACGTTTTAAACTTGTCGCAAAAAGAGGAATCAAAATGGGAATCATAGCCTTCACCTTTTGAACAATGCTTCCTTCACCAAAATCCACTCCACGCGCTTTCTGTGCATTCATAATCCGCGTCGTATCATCCATCAAGGTTGGAACAAAACGTAGACTCATAGACAGCATCAATCCAATTTCATGAACTGGAACTTTCACACGCTTTAAAGGCGCTAACAAAGCTTCGACAGCTGATGCCAAACTTAAGGGCATGGTTGTTAAGGTTAACAAAGTTGAAAAGAAAATAATCAATACAAAGCGACAAAAAATAATTCCAGCTTGTTGCAAAGCATAATCCGTGATTCTCACAAACGAAAATTCAAATAAAACATTCCCATTAGAAATGAAAAACAGTTGAAAAATAGTTGTGAAGGCAATCAAGAAAAACATAGACTTCAAGCCCTGAATAAAAAATGAAAGAGATACTCCTGACAAAGCAATAAATATCCCTGTCGCTATAAAAAGAATTAGATTCGTCAAGGGATTATTAGCCCAAAAAACGATTAAAATCAGTAGCATCATAGCCAGCAATTTGCTACGTGGATCCAATCGGTGAACAATCGAATCCCCTGGGATATAACGCCCCAAAATCATACTATCCATTTAGCGACTCCTTGAACTCCTCTATCTTAATCGGTAATCGTTTAAATGACACACCTCTATCAGCCAATCGTTTACAAAAGGCCGTAATTTTAGGTACTCCCAACTGCACTTCTTCCATAAAGACAACATCTTGAAAGACATCACTTGGCTTACCACCCTTAACTAGACGTCCCTTTTCCATCACATAGACTTGATTCGCATATTCAGCAACATCATCCATCAAATGCGTTACCAAGACAATGGTCATCCCTGACTGGTGGAGTTTTTTGAACAAATTCATCAACTCTTTTCTACCCAGAGGATCCAGGCCTGCTGTGGGTTCATCTAAGACTAATACAGCTGGCTCCATGGCAAGTATGCCTGCAATGGCCACACGTCTCATTTGTCCCCCTGACAGCTCAAACGGGCTACGATTTAAAAGTGATTCATCAATTCCAACCAGAGCCAGTTTCTCACGCGCAATCTTCTCCGCATCTTCTTCAGAAACTCCAAAATTTTGCGGTCCAAAAGCAACGTCCTTCAAAACCGTTTCTTCAAAAATCTGATTTTCAGCAAACTGAAATACCAAGCCAACTTGTTTTCTAATTTGACGAATATCTTTATTTTTAGAAGTCGAGGTGATTAAGGTATCAAAAACTCGCACACTCCCTTGACTTGGAACCAATAAACCATTTAAGAGTTGTAAAATAGTTGATTTACCGCTACCTGTGTGCCCAATTAAAGCTGTATAAGAACCATCTTCAATCGTCAAAGAAACATCCGACAAAGCTGCTGAAGCTAAGGGAGTCCCTTCTTGATATGTAAAACTCACATTTTCTAGAGCAATTCCCATAGTTTATCCTCTAGCTCACTTTCTGTCAAATAATTTTCAGGTAAATCATAACCATTCTGGTTCAAAGAGTGTTTTAATTGATTAGCAAAAGGATCGTCTAATCCAATTTGATCTAAATCATTTCGAGAGAAAAGTTCTCTTGGGCTACTAGTTGATTCAATTTCCCCTTTTTTCATGACCAATACGCGGTCACTCATGGCAACTTCTTCCAAATCATGGGTAATAGAAATGACCGTCATATCATAGTCTTTCCGAATTCCCTGTACTGTCTCAATAAGTTCTCTACGACCCTCAGGGTCCAACATACTCGTTGCTTCATCTAAGATTAAAATAGCTGGTCTTAGGGCTACAACGCCTGCAATGGCCACACGTTGCTTTTGACCACCTGATAGACGCGCCGGTTCTCTCTTTTTAAAGTCCAACATGCCAACCAAATCCAGAGCTTCCTCCACTCTCTTTTTCATTTCTTGACGAGAAAGGCCCTGATTTTCCAAACCAAAAGCTACATCATCCTCAACAGTCGCTCCAACAAATTGATTGTCTGGATTTTGAAAAACCATACCGATTTGACGACGTATACTCCAAACATTCCCCTCAGTCAGCCTTTGACCATCAATTACAATCTCGCCAGATTCTGCTTCCAGTAAGCCATCAATCAATCGAACCGTCGTTGATTTACCACTACCATTATGCCCTACAATCGAAAGCCATTCTCCACGTTTCACGTGAAACGTAATATCCTTCACATCATAGTATTCTTGACTTTCCTTATAACGAAAAGAAAGATTTTTTACATCAATTATTGATTTCATTTCGAACCAAATGTCCCTTTAAATACATAGGCACTACCCTTGAAATAATCATAGCCAGAGTAGATAGTGAAAAATAAGGCTACATAAAGTAGAACTTGACCAAGCAAAGTCCAATGTAATAGCAAGAAAATAATGGCAAACATCTGACTGAAAGTTTTAATTTTTCCAGGCATTGCTGCTGCTAAAACTGTCCCACCAGTTTCAACCAGTAATAGTCTTAAACCTGTAACAGCCAACTCACGACAGATGATTACTGCAACAATCCAAGCTGGAGCCATACCTAACTCAATCAACATAATAAAAGCCGACATAACTAGTAACTTATCCGCCATAGGATCTGCAAATTTACCGAAATTACTGACTACATTCCATTTACGAGCTAAATATCCGTCTAAATAATCTGTAATACTGGCAATAGCAAAGATAATAGCTGCCACTATATGACTCTCTATCGAATTTCCTATCGTTAAAATAAAGATAAAAATAGGTATAAAGAGAATTCGACCTATTGTTAAGAGATTGGGAATTTGTTCTTTTTTCATTCGTTTTTCCTTAATTTTTAGTAAAGGTTACAGTGATTTGTCCAGTTTGAGCTGTTAACTTCGATAAATCAACAGTCTGATTATCTACTGTCAAAGTAACACCTTTTACAACACCTAACGTAATGGTTACAGGACTTTTAGTTGAAACGGTTGCTTCTGCACTTTTATTATCCGGTGATAAGGTTACACCGCCCTCAAGTTCGCTTTCTGAAACGCTGACCCAACTTGTAACATCTGAAACTGCCAATTGCAATTTAACTGTTTCCTTACTTGTCTTATAAGCGATTTCTACATGATTTCCTTCGCCTGATACACTTATAGTTGATTCTACACTAGAAGAACTGCTAGATGAACTACTACTTGAAGAGTGGGGAACAGAGCTAGTTGAACTTATTGAACTTGTTGATTGAACCACACTGTAATTAGAAAGAGAAGGCCCCTCTGGTTGAGTTTGAATATAGTTCCAAACATAATAGGTCACAAAAATTAAAATCGATAAAGCAAAAAGTATAAAATAAAATAAAGGTAAAAATGATGTTTTTTTCTTCTTTTTCTTACTCGAACGTCTACGACCTGTCAACTCGTCTTCATCAACATCTACTTCCTCATAAGTAATCATACTCCCAGAATCATAAGCATCCAAAACAATTTGATCATCTAACTCAACAGCCCATGCATATTTTCTCAAGAAAGAACGCGTGTAAAAAGGACTTGGAAGTTGATCAAAATCGTCTGCTTCCATTGCTTCCAACATATCTAACTGGATTTCTGTTTTTTTCTGCAATTCATCTAAACTCAATCCCTGATTGATTCTAGCTAATCGTAAAACCTCTCCAATTGTTTTTTTCCTCATACTTGTCATCCCTTCTTTCTAGTATCTATTATGATAGGTTACTACGATGGGAATATTGTAAAATCAACTATATCCCCTTCATCTATTAAGTGATGCCCCGCTTCAAGGACATCCTCTAAAGTAATTTCCTGTAAAATCTTCGGCAAATCAAAAATTGTCTCACCATTTTCAAAAGCATCATATTGCATTGCAATAAATTCAAGAGAGTTCATGCTACTGAAAAATTCTCCAAACATCTCTCTTTTTATAATATCTAAATGTTCCTCTGTAATATCTAAATCCTTTTTAAAATTACGAATGGCCTTCCTAAATTGATGAGATAAAGCAACTGGCTCTTTCGTATCCATTGTCAACATAACAAAATGAAAGCGACTTGTTACTTCAATTTCAAGAGATAGGGACGCATCTATTTTACCTGATTCATATAACTTTTGAAAACGATCCGAAGTCCAACCAAACATCATTGCAAACAATAATTTTAATAAAATATGATGTCGATAGCAATCCGCCTCAGAAACTCCTCGCTTACCTCTAACTCCAATCGCTAGTTTGGGAGAAGATACTTCCATTCTCATACTATCTGTTGGTTTTACATCTTGTAAAAGCAACTTTTCTCTTGCTACTTCCTGAACATCTAAATCTTTCAATTCTTTTCTTTCAAAATGGTCCTGTACTTGCTCTACATCAAAATCACCAACTAAAAACAGAGACATGTTTACAGGTTTGTAAAATCTTGTAAAATTTTCTTGCAAATTAGTTAGATTTATTTGGGAAATGGACTCCTCACTTCCAACTATATCCGTCGCTAAAGGTGTACCTGGATACAAATTCGCTAAGGTTGAAAAGAATAAACACGAATCTGGATCATCTTGATACATTTCTCGTTCTTGCTGAATAATATCCTGCTCTCTTAAAATGGAATCTTCAGTAAAATGTGCTGATGTTACCAATTCATCAAGTAAATCTAAATTTTCTAAAAAATGATCCGTTGCTGAAAAAAGATAGCTTGTTTTTGTAAAGCTTGTAAAGGCATTACTATCTGCACCTAGACTCGTAAAAGCCGACATCAAATCGCTAGAATCTTCTCTCTCAAATAATTTATGTTCAAGAAAATGAGCAATTCCTGCAGGATATTCTTTTACATCTCCGTCAACTTCTGTGACAAGCGTATCTACCGAACCAAATTGTACAGTTACACTCCCATAAACCTCTTTAAATTCCTTTTTAGGCAAAAGAGCAACTGTCAATCCGTTGGCCAAACGAGTTCGATAAATCATTTCTTTTACAGCTGGATAGTATTTTTCTTCAAAAACAACCTTTGTCATTCTATTCCTTCCATAAAGTAAATCGCCTGTAGTTTCACATTATTAGCTGCTCTACAAATAGCATCTTTGTCAACTTGCTCGAGTTTTGCAATCCAACTTTTAAAGTCTGCTGAAGATTTCCCAAGTAAGGCATTTTGATAAGCACGTTCAATCAATGAACCTTGATTATCTTGAGAAAGTAACAAAGACCGACGAATCATTTCCTTGGTCTGCTCTAACTCAAGCTCTGTAAAATAACCTTTTTTTAAATCAAGCAGTTGATTATTCATCATTTTACGAGCCTGGTTACGATTTTCTCGATTGATACCAGCATACATCCTCAAGAATCCACTAAACAAATCGAGTTGACTTAAAATGGTATAAGCTAATCCAGCATTTTCACGGACATTTGTAAAGAGCTTAGAGTGAGCAAATCCACCAAGTAAACCATTCATTACAATCATGGTTAAATGTTGCTCATCACCATATTCAGAAGGGCAATAATAACCTAATTCCAAAATGGATTGTCCCACATTTTTCCGAACCATACCTTCCTGAAGGATATTAGAATAAGGTTGACAATACTGAACCTTCACATCTCCTTTTCGACCTTTAAAGCCAAATGTTTCTAATACATTTTGAATTTCAACCTCATTAAAATCACCTAGGAAAAAGAAATCTATTCGATCACTGGCCAAAAATTCTTGGAAACAAGAATAAGAACTCTGTGGAGTTTCAGCTAAAATACGATTTCGTAAATCACTATATTCCAATTGGAGACGTTCATCATGAAAAAATAATTTATCTAATTCTTTATGTGAAAAATAAAAAGAATCATCCATATCAGCTGCTAAACTTGCTAGCAATTGGTTTTTCTCAATTTCAAATAAGGCCGGATCAAACCCATTATCAACTACTACGGGTGAAAAAAGAGTTTCTTTTACAAGTTCCAAAACCTGAGAAGTTAGCACATTTTTCCTACTTAAAAACTCATCACGAACATAGGTAAATGTCAATTCTATAATGTGGCTTTGCCCTCTTCTGAAACAATTGGTTGACATATCTGTACCGTATAGACCGGCCAAGTGTCTCCTCAAAGCTTGAGAAGTAGGGTACATCAGATTAGCAGTCTCTAGCATACTCGCACTCAACATGCGACCTGCAATCGTATCGAGGGATAATGGAGCGGTAAAACGCACGGTAATTTTGTTTGTTTTAAACTTTTTTGATTGGATAAAATGTGTTGAAATTCCATGCACTAACTCCATGATTTACCTCCTTATATACAGACTTCTATTATATCACGAAAACCTGAAATTTTCTTGTTCTCTGTAACACTTTTGAAATAAAAATCGCTTACATTTTTCCCTGTTTCTCTCACTATTTTTAGGAAAATATGGTATAATACCAAAGATTGAGGTGAATTATGGAATACAAATTATTTGAAGAATTTATTACCCTCCAAGCACTACTCAAAGAACTTGGAATTACACATAGCGGAGGAGCTATCAAATCATTTCTCTCTGAACATTCTGTTTACTTTAATGGGGAATTAGAGAGTCGTCGCGGTAAAAAACTTCGTATTGGTGATAAAGTTGACATCCCTGACATGAATATTGACATCTTGTTGACACAACCTACTTCTGAGGAGCAAGATGAATACCAAGCTGATAAAGTTGAAAAAGAACGAATCGCTAAACTTGTTAAAGAGATGAATAAAGGAGTAAAAAAAGACAAATCAAAACCTACTTCATCACCCAAAAGCAAACAAGCTCCACGATTCCCTGGTAGATAATCATGTGGCTACAACACCTATCTCTCAAAACTTTTCGTAACTACAAAGAGACGAAAATAGACTTTAATCCTAAATTAAATATCTTTTTAGGACGCAATGCACAAGGAAAAACAAATATGTTAGAGGCTATCTATTTTCTAGCCTTAACACGTAGCCATCGAACTCGAACAGATAAAAATCTCATTCATTTTGATGAGGAACAACTTCATCTTTCAGGTCTCGTTCAGAAAAAAAATGAATCCATTCCCCTCGAAATCGAACTAACACAAAAAGGACGTGTGACAAAAGTTAATCACTTAAAACAGGCACGACTTTCAGATTATGTAGGACACATGAATGTTGTCTTATTTGCTCCTGAAGATTTACAACTAATTAAGGGAGCACCTTCGGTTCGACGAAAATTTATTGATATGGAGCTTGGGCAAATTAAGCCAATCTATTTATCAGATTTAACCAATTATAACCATATTCTTAAGCAAAGAAACACTTATCTAAAATCAGCTCAAACAATAGATGAAACCTTCCTTTCAGTACTAGATGATCAGCTAGTTGATTATGGATGTCGTGTGATGAATCACCGCCTAGATTTCATAAAAAAACTAGAGCATTTTGGTCGCAAGAAACATTTTGAACTCTCTAATCAGATTGAAGAGTTGTCAATATCCTATCAATCTTCTGTAAAGATAACTGACAAAGAAGACTTATCAGAATCTTTCAAAATTGCTTTAGAAAAAAGTAGATCCAGAGATTTATTTAAAAAGAATACTGGTGTCGGTCCTCATCGAGATGACATTTCTTTTTATATAAATGGGATGGATGCTAGTTTCGGAAGTCAAGGTCAACATCGTAGTCTCGTCCTCTCGATAAAATTAGCAGAAATCAAATTAATGGAAAGCATTACTACAGAATCTCCAATATTACTGCTTGACGATGTTATGAGCGAACTTGACAACACTAGACAACTAAAATTATTAGAAACGATTTCTCATTCAATCCAAACCTTTATCACAACAACAAGCTTAGATCATCTTCAAAATCTGCCAGAAAATCTAAGTATCTTCACTATTCAGGATGGTAAAGTTTTTGTAAATTAAAATTGACAACATTGTAAAAGAACTCCTGTTTCCACGGGAGTTCTTTCCATTGTTTTTACATAGAATAATTTGGTGCTTCATTAGTAATTTGTACATCATGAGGATGGCTTTCTTTCAAACCAGCACCAGACATTTCAATAAATTGAGCATTATCATGCAACTCTTTAAGGTTAGCTGCACCACAGTAACCCATACCAGAGCGAATACCACCAATCATTTGGAAAACAATATCAGCTGCCGCTCCTTTATAAGCAACACGACCTTCAATTCCTTCTGGAACAAGTTTATTTGCTTCATTGACAGAACCTTGGAAGTAACGATCGCTTGAACCTTTCTTCATAGCAGCGATTGATCCCATACCACGGTAAGTCTTGAATTTACGTCCTTGGAAGATTTCAGTTTCGCCTGGAGCTTCATCAGTTCCAGCAAACATAGATCCAAGCATAACAGCATTTCCACCAGACGCAAGTGCTTTTACAATATCTCCAGAATACTTGATTCCACCGTCAGCAATGATCGTTTTACCATATTCACGTGCAACAGCTGCAGCATCATAGATAGCTGTTACTTGTGGAACACCAACACCTGCAATCACACGAGTAGTACAGATAGAACCTGGTCCAATACCAACCTTGACAACGTCTACGCCTGCTTCATAAAGGGCACGTGCACCTTCAGCAGTAGCAATATTTCCAGCAATCAAAGTACGATCTGGGAAGTGAGCACGAATCTCAGCAATTTTACGTAAGACACCTGCAGAATGACCATGTGCAGTATCAATAACAATCGCATCCGCTCCTGCCTCAAAAAGAGCCTCTGCACGTTCAAATGTATCTGAAGTAACACCTACTGCGCCTGCAACTAGAAGACGACCAAACTCATCTTTAGCGGCATTTGGAAACTCAATAACTTTTTCAATATCTTTGATAGTAATCAAGCCAGAAAGACGACCTTCTTCATCTACCAAAGGAAGTTTTTCAATACGGTGCTCTTGAAGAATACTCTCAGCTGTTGCAAGATCTGTACCCACAGGAGCAGTAACAAGATTTTCACTTGTCATATGATTTGAGATTGGTTGGTTATAGTCTGAAATAAAACGAAGATCTCGGTTTGTCAAAATACCAACCAATTTACGATTTTCAAGTGTTTCAACAACTGGAACACCACTGATACGGTAACGACCCATAAGCTCATCTGCTTCAGCAATTGTATGTTCAGGCGTCAAGAAGAAGGGATCAATAATAACTCCATTTTCAGAACGTTTTACCTTACGAACCTCGTCTGCTTGTTGAGCAATTGACATGTTTTTATGGATAACTCCGAGACCGCCTGCACGAGCAATAGCAATAGCCATTTGACTCTCTGTAACTGTGTCCATGGCAGCGGTAATAATTGGGATATTTAAAGTCAGATTATCTGCCAATTTAGTTGTTAAATCTGCATCGTTAGGCAACACATGACTTTCAGCTGGAATAAGCAATACATCATCAAAGGTAAAACCTTTTTTCAAAAATTTAGTGTCCCAATTAGACATTCGAAGTTTCCTCTTTTCTTTCTTTTTGAGCTTGACTCTTTTTATATTGTATCTATCATACCATTCTATAAAAATTTGTCAAATGTTACAGGGGTAAATAAAAAACTATCTTTTCTTTGAGATAGAAATGATAGTTTCTTGTAAAATAAACTTAGTTAAAGTAATGAAGTCCCATTGCCCCTTTAACCTCAGATAGGGTTTGACCCGCAACTTTACGCGCTCTTTCACTACCTTTTTGAAGCATATTATAAACTTCTCCCATATCCTTAGCAAATTCGATACGACGCTCACGAATAGGACCCAGTTCACGTTCTAATATTTCAAGTAGATAACGCTTGGTCTTCACATCACCAAGACCACCTCGTTGATAATGTTCTTTCATGTCAGCAATTTCTTGAGCATCTTCTGGGCGACCAAAAACATCTAGATAATGGAAAACCATATTGCCCTCAATCTTACCTGGATCTTCCACCCGAATATGATCTGGATCTGTATACATACTCATCACTTTTTTACGCAAAGTATCCGCATCATCAGCTAAATAAATACCATTATTGAGTGATTTAGACATTTTAGCATTTCCATCTAAACCAGGCAAACGCCCTGCTCTCTCATTTTCTGGATAAATACCTTCCGGCTCTACCAAGACATCACAGTTATATGCATTGTTAAAAGAACGAACAATTTCACGAGTTTGCTCAATCATTGGTTTCTGATCTGTCCCAACAGGAACATAGTTAGCCTTGAAAGCTGTGATGTCAGCTGCTTGAGCTATTGGATAGACCAAGAATCCTGTCGGAATGCTTTCTCCAAATCCTTTCTGAGCAATTTCTGTCTTGACAGTTGGATTACGCTCCAGACGTGCTAATGAAACCAGATTCATATAATACATAGACAACTCAGCCAACTCTGGAATCTGGCTTTGAATAAAGATAGTTGATTTACTTGGATCCAATCCAACTGCAAGGTAATCCAAAGCCACATTTCCGATAGACTCTACAATGGTTTGAGGATCTTTGGCATGATCTGTCAAGGCTTGTTGGTCAGCCAAGAACACAAACATATCATACTTATCCTCTTCCTGTAATAATACTCGATTTTTGAGACTTCCAACATAATGTCCAATATGCAATTTTCCTGTTGGACGGTCTCCTGTTAAAATAATGGGTTTAGTCATTTTATTCTCCTTCGATATGGTCCCTTCAATTATAGCATTTTTTTAATGAAATAACCGCAATTTATCAAAATAAATCAACCTTGCTATTTACGGATTTGCGTAAAGTATGCTGTAAATTTAATTTACACAAAATTGACAGATAAAAATTTGAATATTTCCGTATTTTCTAGTAGAATAAATATATTACACATATAGGAGAAAAACATTGCTTACAGTATCTGATGTTTCACTACGTTTTAGTGATCGCAAACTTTTTGATGATGTCAATATCAAATTTACAGAAGGAAATACTTATGGATTAATTGGTGCTAATGGTGCCGGAAAATCAACCTTTTTAAAAATTTTAGCCGGAGATATCGAACCTACTACTGGTCACATCTCTCTTGGTCCAGATGAACGTCTCTCTGTTCTTCGTCAAAATCACTTTGACTATGAAGATGAACGTGCTATTGATGTTGTTATCATGGGAAATGAAAAACTTTATAGCATCATGAAAGAGAAAGATGCCATCTACATGAAGGAAGATTTCTCAGACGAAGATGGAGTGCGTGCTGCCGAACTTGAAGGAGAGTTTGCCGAGCTTGGAGGCTGGGAAGCAGAAAGTGAAGCCTCTCAACTACTTCAAAACCTAAACATTCCAGAAGAATTGCACTATCAAAACATGAGCGAATTGGCCAACGGTGAAAAAGTAAAAGTTCTCCTAGCCAAAGCACTTTTTGGTAAACCAGATGTTCTTCTCTTGGACGAGCCTACCAACGGTTTAGACATCCAATCTATTACTTGGTTAGAAGACTTCTTGATTGACTTTGATAACACAGTTATCGTAGTATCCCACGACCGTCACTTCTTAAACAAAGTATGTACTCACATGGCCGACCTTGACTTTGGAAAAATCAAACTCTATGTCGGAAACTACGACTTCTGGAAGGAATCTTCTGAACTCGCTGCTAAATTGCTAGCAGACCGTAATGCCAAAGCAGAAGAAAAAATTAAGCAATTGCAAGAATTCGTAGCTCGTTTCTCTGCTAATGCTTCTAAATCAAGACAGGCAACATCACGTAAGAAAATGCTTGATAAGATTGAACTTGAAGAAATTGTACCATCTAGTCGTAAATATCCATTTATCAACTTTAAAGCGGAACGTGAGATTGGTAATGATCTCTTGACAGTAGAAAATCTAACTGTAAAGATTGATGGTGAGACTATTTTAGATAATATCAGCTTTATCTTGCGTCCAGGTGATAAGACAGCGCTTATTGGACAAAATGACATCCAAACGACTGCATTAATTCGTGCAATCATGGGAGACATTGACTATGAAGGAACTGTCAAGTGGGGAGTGACCACTAGTCAATCTTACCTGCCAAAAGATAACTCGGCAGATTTTGCAGGAGGAGAGTCAATCCTTGACTGGTTGCGTCAATTCGCAAGTAAAGAAGATGATGACAATACTTTCCTACGTGGCTTCCTCGGCCGTATGCTCTTCTCTGGAGATGAGGTTAACAAACCTGTCAACGTCTTGTCAGGGGGGGAAAAAGTTCGTGTCATGCTTTCAAAACTCATGCTCTTAAAATCAAATGTTCTTGTCCTCGATGATCCAACCAATCACTTGGACTTAGAATCTATCTCAAGCTTGAACGATGGATTGAAAAACTTTAAAGAATCAATCATCTTTGCCAGCCATGACCACGAGTTTATTCAAACTCTAGCTAACCATATCATTGTCTTGTCTAAAAATGGCGTCATTGACCGTATCGATGAAACCTATGATGAATTCCTAGAAAATGAAGAAGTACAAGCAAAAGTTAAAGAACTTTGGAAAGACTAAAAAAATTCAAAACTCAGTTGGGTTAACCAGCTGAGTTTTCTAACATTTTATGAGGTAACATGAAATTATTTTTTAAAACATATTGGACCTATTTTGTTTCTTTCATCATTCCCATAATCATTATGATAGGAGTGTATCTATCTCAAGGTATCTACTGGAATAGCGATACATCTCCACTATTAGGAGATGGGTTTCATCAATACGTTATTTTTGATATAGCTCTAAGAAATATCCTACATGGAAATGGTAGTTTGTTCTACACCTTTACAAGTGGCCTCGGATTGAATTTCTATGCCCTATCTAGTTATTACTTAGGTAGTTTCCTTTCACCACTAGTTTACTTTTTTGATCTAACTAATATGCCAGATGCTGTCTATCTGACAACTCTCTTAAAATTTGGATTGATTGGACTGTCAACTTACTTTAGTTTAAATAAATTATTTCAATCGATTCCTAAGCCTTTAAAACTAGCTTTATCTAGTTCCTATGCTCTGATGAGTTTCACAGTTAGTCAACTAGAGATAAAAACCTGGATAGATGTTTTTATCTTGATTCCTTTAATTATAACTGGTTTACAGCTACTTATCACTGAAAAGAAATTCCTATTGTACTTTACAAGTCTGTCAATTTTGTTTATTCAAAATTATTATTTTGGCTATATGACAGTATTGTTTCTTATTTTCTGGTATCTCTGTCAAATTTCTTGGGACTTTAAAACTCGAAAATCATCTGTTCTTGATTTTGTTGTGACCTCCTTTTTAGCTGGTATGGCTAGTTTGATTCTGACTCTTCCTACTCTGTTTGATTTACAGACACATGGGGAAAAATTGACTGAAGTTACAAAGTTTCAAACTGAAAGTAGCTGGTATCTTGATCTCTTTGCTAAGCAATTCATCGGTTCCTTTGATACAACCAAGTATGGGGCTATTCCAATGATTTTTGTTGGACTACTTCCCTTTATTTTGACTATTTTATTTTTTACGCTGAAATCCATTAAGTTTCACGTGAAACTTATCTATGCAATCTTCTTTGCATGTCTAATTGCAAGCTTTTATATTGAATCTCTTGATTTATTTTGGCAAGGCATGCATACTCCAAACATGTTTTTACATCGCTATGCTTGGATTTTCTCTACCTTGTTAATTTACACAGCAGCGGAAGTCTTAAATCGTCTGAAAGAAATTAAAATCTGGAATTTTTTAGTTTCGCTTTTTCTTATAGTAACAGGATTTTTAGCTACCATCTATCTAAAATCACATTATTCTTTTTTAACAGATTTGAATATTCTACTGACTCTTGAATTTTTGGTTGTCTATTCTCTTTTACTCCTTGCAGTTATCAAAAAGTTTATCTCTGTAAATCTATTTGCCATTCTAATCTCTTTATTTATAATGGTTGAAATAAGTTTAAATGCTTCATCTCAAATAGACGGAATTGCTAAGGAATGGGGATTTGCTTCTCGAAGTGCATATAATCGAGATATCCCAGCTATGGAATCTTTCTCAACATATATTGGAAATCAATTTACTCGTACTGAGAAACTAGAGACTCAGACAGGAAATGACAGTATGAAATTCAACTACAATGGAATCTCTCAATTTTCATCTGTTCGAAATCGTTCAGCAAGCTCTACTTTGGATAAACTTGGGTTTAAATCCTCTGGGACTAATCTCAATCTCCGCTATGCAAATAATAGTATTTTGGCTGATAGTTTATTTGGTATCCAGTATAATATCTCAGACAGTCCTATTGATAAGTATGGTTTTAAAGATATCTATCAAAAAGATAATCTTACCCTATATGAAAATCAATTCTCTCTTCCGATTGCCTTTGCTAGTCAGTCTGTTTACAATGATGTCAAGTTCAATGAACACACTTTGGATAATCAAGCCTCGTTTTTAAATCAACTTGCCAACGTCAATTTTGATTATTTTTCTCCAATTCCTTATGACAAAACAGAAAATACTAATGATTTGATTAGTGTTACAAGTTCTTCAAATGAGGATGCAGCAATCCAGTATCAAATTGAGGTTCCCGAAAACAGTCAAGTTTATCTTTCTTTCACAAACCTTCACTTTTCTAATGACAAACAAAAAAAGGTTGACATTCTTGTAAATGGAGAAAAGAAAACTTTTACAACTGATAATGTCTTCTCCTTCTTTAATCTAGGCTATACAAAAGATACAAAAACTTTTAATATTCATGTTAGTTTCCCTGGAAATTCACAAGTATCATTTGAATCTCCTACCTTCTACCGTTTAGATACCCAAACTTTAACTGAGGCAATTCAAAAAATTAAAGAACAACCTGTCACAGTATCAACTTCTAAAAACAATGTTTTTGCTACATATGATGTCCAACAAGATACATCTATTTTTTTCACTATTCCTTATGACAAAGGTTGGTCTGCCTACCAAGATGATAAGAAAATAGAAATGAAACAAGCTCAAACTGGCTTTATGAAAGTTGACGTTCCTAAGGGAAAAGGAACTATTACACTTTCCTTTATTCCCAATGGTTTTATTACTGGAGCAATCTGTTCCTTTACTTCTCTTTTACTATTTGGAATCTATAATCACAAACGAAAATCATCTAAGACATAAAAAAATCGACCAGTTGGTCGATTTTTTTAATCTTCTTCCATTTTCTTAGGTTGATAGGCTAGCATACCTAAACAAATAAATAGTACTAATATAACGGCAAGGAAAATAACTTGATGATGAATATTTCCTGTCATAGAGATTGTTTGTCGTAATCCCGAAACTGAATAACTCATTGGTAACCAGGGATTAATAGCTCTAAAGAAATCATTTGTCAAGGCAAGTGGATAAGTACCTGCACTTGATGCTAACTGTAATAAAAGCAAGATAAGAGAAAAGAAAGCTCCTATACGACTATTCCATGTTGTTAAAGCGGTCACCATGGACATGAATACTAAACTTGTTAGGATAATGAGAATAAATGTTCTCATCTCATGATTTGCAGTTAAACCAATAAGATGAACTCCTCCATATACCAAAATTCCTGCTAAAACAGCTATAATACCATTTATTTCTGCTCGAGATTTCAACCAAGCCCAACGGCTCTCTGGATGACGTCCTGAAGGCAACTTCGCAAAGATCATATTCGTTGATATTGCTGCAACAAAGAGAGCAACTGATATCATATAAGGAGCCATTGCAATTCCATTTACAGGAACTTGGTCATTGTCAGTTTTGGATAGACTGAGAGGATTTGACAAAATCTCTGCATTTTTAGATTCTGTTGATGCTGACTTGAGTTGATCACTAGCATTACCTAATCCTTGTCCCAAAGAAGCAACTCCTATCTGTAAACCTTCCAATCCAGAAGTTAACTTTGTTCCACCTTCTGCTAGTTTCCCAGCTCCATCTGCCAATTTATTAGCTCCACTTTCTAATTGAGAAGCACCTGAAAGTAACTGACTGGATTTGTCAACTAGTTGGCTAGAGCCTGACTGCAATTTATCAACTCCTGCTATCAATTCTTGACTCTTTTGATTCAATTGGTTAGAGCCAGTTGATAATTTTTCAATCCCAGACACTAATTCTGGAGTTTTTTCAACTAATTGACCAACTCCTGCTGTCAAGTTAGAAGATTTTTGTGTCAAGGTGTTTGAGCCTGAAACTAGTTGATCCAAACTACCTGTCAAGGTGGCATTTTTTTCACTTAGTTGACTTGCGCCCTGAGAAACTTTATCAACACCTGTAGTATATGTATTTACACCTGATGCAATCGACTGACTAGCAGGAACTAATTTACTAGTAACAGCTCCTTGTATCTCTGTTAATCCACTTGACAATCCTGTCAAAGAAGTAGAAGCAAGCGGTAATACTTGATTAGCTTGATTTTTTAAAGTCGAAAGATTAGAAGATTGATTTTGTAAGTTTTCTAAACTTCCCTGTAAACCTTGTACTAAAGTTACAATTGACTGAGCAGATTGAATACTATCAGTTGAATTTTGAGATACAGAAGCACTTATCTCAGCTTGTTGCTCACTTGTCAATGATTGATAAGCTGCTGTCGATTGAATATTAGCTAATGTAGTCGCTTTATCAGACTGAGCACGTGCTAACATTTGATTAGAAAGAGATACTATACTTGATAAAACAGAATCTAATTGTTTTGTATCTCCAACATCAATATTTTGAATAGCTTGATTTAACTGATTCAAACCAGAAGATAATTGATTAATTTGATCTTTTTGCTCAGACGAAGCATCTAACTTGCTAGAAAGTTGTTGAATTCCTTCACTTAATTGCTCCACACCCATTCGAAGTGTAGCTGATTGATTAGATAACTGATTAGCACCTGTTGCAAGATTTCCCACACCATTTGTATAGGCACTAACACCAGATGAAAATTGATTAAGACCAGCATTAAGCTGAGAAACACCGCCAGTATAGGATTCTACACCAGTATATAACTGATTGATTCCTCTTACTAATTCAGGACTTTTAGAAGATAATTGACCTAATCCGCTATCTAATTGACTCACTGCACCAGTATATGTAACTAAACCACTATTAAAATTCCCTAAGCCAAGATGAAGTTGTTCGACACCAGAAACATAAGCAGATAATCCTTTAGTAAACTGCTCCGTTCCATTTGAAAAGGTTAAACTTGAAGCTGCTAAAGAGTGTAGGTTAGTAGTTAATGTTTGACTTCCTGTCACTAACTGATTCGCTCCATCAGTTAATTTTTCACTACCAGAAGCTGCTTGACTCATGCCATCCTTTAAATCAATCATTTTGTTAAATAAGGCTTTAGTATAGGTCTCAGTTACATTTGTAGAAACATTCTGCTTCAATTGTGTCATCGCAGAATCGCTCATCTTGCTGGCAATAAAGCTATGACCACTTGAAGTCTGATAATCAATTTGCATTTGCTCTGGATGATCCGTTAAAATAGAAGCTGCTTTTTCAGATAAATCACTGGGTAAAGTCACTACCATATAGTAATCTCCATCTTCCAATCCCTTCTTTCCTTCATCTTCATCCACGAAATGAAAATCCAAGGTTTTATTTTCTTTTAAATTGGACACCATGTCTTTTCCTATTGCCATAGTATTACCATTATAGGAAGCCTCTTTATCATTATTGACAACTGCCACAGGTAAGTCAGACAATTGACCATACGGATCCCACATTGAGGACAAAAATATAATATTGTACAGAGCTGGAATAAGAGAAATCCCTATCATGACAATAATAAAGGTTGGTTTTTTAAAAATTGCTTTCCATTCTTTAAACATAGTTTCTCCTTTTTTACACATATTGTCTAAAATTTTGATATAATAGATTATACATTAAAAAATCTAAATTATAAGATAAAAAATCTATTTTTAGACATATAGTCTAATTTGTTTATAAGGAGAAAATATGCAAGAAAGTAACAAACGCTTAAAAACAAAGCGAACTATTGAAAATGCTATGGTACAATTACTGATGGAACAGCCATTTGATCAAATTTCTACTGTAAAGTTAGCAGAAAAAGCCAGAATTAGTCGTTCCAGCTTCTATACTCACTATAAGGATAAGTATGATATGATTGAGCATTATCAAAGCAAGCTATTTCATACATTTGAATATATTTTTCAAAAACATGCTCATCACAAAAGAGACGCTATTTTAGAAGTCTTTGAATATTTGGAATCAGAACCACTTCTGGCTGCCCTTCTTTCTGAAAATGGAACCAAAGAAATCCAAAATTTCTTACGAAATAAACTTCATATCATGCTCAGTACAGATTTACAAAAGCGATTTATGCAACTGAATCTCAATACAACTGAATTAGAATACAGTAGCATCTATCTAACTCATGCACTTTTTGGTGTCTGTCAAACTTGGATTGCACATGGAAAAAAAGAAAGTCCTCAAGAAATAACAGATTTCCTTATGAAGATGCTTGGTGATACAAATTGATACAAAAAGAGGAACACAGTTGTGTTCCTTTTTATCTATACTCCGCCAGTAGGACTCGAACCTACGACATCATGATTAACAGTCATGCGCTACTACCAACTGAGCTATGGCGGATAAAATAGTCCGTACGGGATTCGAACCCGTGTTACCGCCGTGAAAAGGCGGTGTCTTAACCCCTTGACCAACGGACCTTCTATCTGTAGCAGATATAACCATTATATCAATTTCTTACTAATTGTCAATCACTTTTTAGATTTTTTCTCTAAAATATCTTTTAATTTTCTAATTTTTAATCTTGAAATAGGACAACGATGATCTTCATAGAAAACAATTTCTAGGTTTTTTCGATCAATCTCTCTAATATTGCCTATATTTACCAAAAATGACTTATGAGGAGAATAAAATCGCTGAGTATGTTTGTCCTTTTCCTGAATATCTGTCATGGTACCGTAAAACTCTTTGGCAAAATTCTTACCAATAATACGTAATTTATGAGAGACTCCTGTCGTTTCAATATACAAAATATCATGGTAAGGGATTTTTAAATCATTTCCCTTGTAATTGTAGTCAAAATAATCCACCACATCTTCATTTTCAAGTAACATACTCTTCGTGTAAAAGATATTTTGCTCAATTCTCTTCTTAAACATCTCATCGTTGATATCCTTATCAACAAAATCTAGGGCTGATACCTGGTATTTATAGGTTAGAGTCGCAAACTCTGATCGACTGGTGATAAAGACGATAATAGCGTAAGGATTGTAATGACGAATGAGCTGAGCCACTTCAAATCCCTTTTTCTCAATTCCATGAATATCAATATCTAGGAAATAAAGCTGATTTACTTCATCGTTTTCAATGTATTCTTCAAATTCACGGACTTTTCCTGTTGTCTTGTATGATATTGGAATATTCGATTCTTTCGAAATTTCATCCAATATTCTCTCTAGTCTCACTTGATGTTCAATAACATCTTCTAAAATTAAAACTTTCATTCAAATTCCCTCTTAAATCTAATAATTTGTCTAAATGTACTGCCTTCCATCTCTGTTTCTAAAATAATATTGTTGTACTTATCTAGTAGTTCTTTCACATTATTTAATCCTACCCCGCGATTTCTTCCCTTAGTGGAGAATCCTAAAGCAAATAGATCTCCTGAAGGAGTCATCGTCATTTTACATGAATTCTGAATCACAATAACTGTTTCAGTTTCCATCTTAATAACTGCTACTTCCATCTGCTTTTTATAGCTATCAGCCGATCCTTCGACAGCATTGTTCAATAAAACGCTCATGATACGAACCAAATCCAATAGTTCAATTGGGAGCTTGGTAATCGTATCTTTTACTTCCAGTGTAAACTCTACACCATTATTTCGAGCATAGACAATAGACTGAGCAACCAAACTTCGTAAAGCTGAATCTTCTATGTTGTTCAAATCAAAGTAAGTGTACTTATCTGAACGCAATTTATGATTTGCTTTGACCAAAACTTCATTGTAAACTCTGTCAATTTCCTGTAAATCACCACTGTCAATTGCCATCTGCATACTGACAAGCATTCCAGCATAGTCATGTCGAAAACCACGGATTTCATTATACAGTCCGACAATTTCATCTGTATAATTCTGTAAATGTTTCTGTTCAAATTTCTTCTGCTTCAAAGCAATCTCTTTTTCCATTTGTTCTTTATGCGAATTCATTGCAAAGAAGGTCAAAAGGAGAGAAATAAAGACAATAGATGACAAGATACTTCCAAAACTATTCAAATGTTTAATCGTACTTACTATATCTGAAACGAAAGATAAAAGATGTAACAATAGTAAAGCAAAAAATACTTTTTTCAAGAAAGGATAAAGGTAGTCCTTGTCAAAATAGGTTAGTTCTAAGTGGAAATAATGAATGATTTTTAATATAACAACATAAGTCAACACCGTTACAACGAAAAAGAATGGGAAATGATATTGTGAAACAAAATTGTCTCCTGTTATAGAGGAGAAAGTTACGGACAGAAAGTTATGAGTGCTCTCATATAAAAGAGATAGTAGTAAACTTAGGAATAGTCCTCTATCCCTCTCATACTGTTTCATCCATCGAAAATAGGAATATAAGCCCAAAGGAAATAAAAATCTTTCAATCCCTATTTTATCTAAATATGGAAGATAAAAGGAAAGTTCAAGTACTGCTTCTACTAGTAATGTATAGATACCAAAAACATATAGTTCTTTTCTATTTATTTGACCTTTACAAATTAAACGGTAACTGTGACTAATAATTAAAAAATGAACAATAACTGTCCCAAATCCAAGTAAATCCATTACTCTTTCTCCTTATTTTATTACTTTTTTCGTAGGAAAAGAAAATCAAGGATGATTCTTGAAACCCTACTTTCCCCACCTCGAATCTCCTGCAAGTCTTTTTCCTTCAAGGCTACAAACTGTTCCAATTTAACTGTGTTTTTCATAATAAAATCTCCTAAAATGTTTTTTTCTTGTAAGCTAACTTACAAAAACCATTATACAAAATGGAATTTCATTTTAGATAAAATTCTCTCAACTGTCATTTTTTTCTCCCCAAGTGTACTTTTTTAAGAAAAAAGCCGGGAAAATTCCCAGCTTTGCTACTATATTGATCCCAGCAGGATTCGAACCTGCGACCGTTCGCTTAGAAGGCGAATGCTCTATCCAGCTGAGCTATGAGACCTAACACAATTATTCTACCAAAAATTCAATTAAAAGTCAATTCTCTATTTATGATAGGGTGATCCCTGCTGAATCGTAAAAGCGCGATAGATTTGTTCAACAAGAACTAGTCTCATTAACTGATGGGGCAAGGTTAAACGGCCAAAGCTGACAGAAAGATTGGCTCTCTTTTTTACAGCTGATGATAATCCTAAACTCCCTCCAATGATAAAGGTAAGAGTAGAAAATCCTTTTATAGAAGCTTCTTCTAAATTCTTACTAAATTCTTCCGAGGAGAAAGTTTTCCCTTCAATGGCTAACACAATAACAAAATCACGGTCACCAACTTTTGATAAAATTCTCTGACCTTCTATTTCTAAAATCTTTTGATTTTCTGATTCACTGGCCCTATCTGGTGTTTTTTCATCTGCTAACTCAATCATTTCAAGTTTAGCAAATCGAGAAATTCGTTTTGAATACTCTGCAATACCATCTTTTAAATACTTTTCTTTCAGTTTCCCAACTGTTACAACTTTAATTTTCATGACTCTATTCTAACATATTCTCTATTTTTTCACATCTTATTCACAAAATAAAAAATAGATTTCAATTGAGAAAATCACAGTTTTAAAAGAGTTATCCACAGTTTGTGTAAAACTTTTTGTGTTTAAGTTATAATTAAGCTAGTCAGTTTATACTTTCAGTAATTCAAAAATATGGAGGCAAATATGAAACATTTAAAAACATTTTACAAAAAAGGGTTTCAATTATTAGTCGTTATCGTCATTAGCTTTTTTAGTGGAGCCTTGGGTAGTTTTTCAATAGCTCAACTAACTCAAAAAAGTGGTGTAAGTAGCTCGAACAACAATAGCACTATCACACAGACTGCCTATAAAAACGAAAATTCAACAACGCAGGCTGTTAATAAAGTAAAAGATGCCGTTGTATCCGTTATTACTTATTCAGCAAATAGACAAAATAGCGTATTTGGCAATGATGAGACTGATACAGATTCTCAACAAATCTCTAGTGAAGGATCTGGGGTTATTTATAAAAAGAATGATAAAGAAGCTTACATCGTCACCAATAATCACGTTATAAATGGTGCCAGCAAAGTAGATATTCGTTTGTCAGATGGGACTAAAGTACCTGGAGAAATTGTCGGAGCGGACACTTTCTCTGATATTGCTGTCGTCAAAATCTCTTCAGAAAAAGTGACAACAGTAGCTGAGTTTGGTGATTCTAGCAAGTTAACCGTAGGAGAAACTGCTATTGCCATTGGTAGCCCGTTAGGTTCTGAATATGCAAATACTGTCACTCAAGGTATCGTATCTAGTCTTAATCGAAATGTATCTTTAAAATCTGAAGATGGACAAGCCATTTCTACAAAAGCCATCCAAACTGATACTGCTATTAACCCAGGTAACTCTGGTGGCCCACTGATCAATATTCAAGGACAGGTTATCGGAATTACCTCAAGTAAAATTGCCACAAATGGAGGAACATCTGTAGAGGGCCTTGGTTTTGCAATTCCTGCAAATGATGCTATCAATATTATTGAACAGTTAGAAAAGAACGGAAAAGTGACACGCCCAGCTTTGGGAATCCAGATGGTTAATTTATCTAATATAAGTACAAGCGACATCAGAAGACTCAATATTCCAAGTAATGTTACATCTGGTGTAGTTGTTCGTTCTGTACAAAGTAATATGCCTGCCAATGGTCACCTTGAAAAATACGATGTGATTACAAAAGTAGATGACAAAGAGATTGCTTCATCAACAGACTTACAAAGTGCTCTTTACAATCATTCTATCGGAGACACCATTAAGATCACTTACTATCGTAACGGTAAAGAAGAAACTACATCTATTAAACTTGACAAGAGTTCAGGTGATTTAGAATCTTAATTGACATCTATGTAAAGAAAGCTTTACATAAGAGAAAAGATATGTTAGTGTAGAATCATGGAAAAATTTGAAATGATTTCTATCACGGATATACAAAAAAATCCCTATCAACCTCGAAAAGAATTTGATGGAGAAAAACTAGATGAACTAGCACAGTCTATCAAAGAAAATGGACTCATTCAACCGATTATTGTTCGTCAATCTCCTGTGATTGGTTATGAAATCCTTGCAGGAGAGAGACGCTATCGGGCTTCACTTTTAGCTGGTCTAAGGTCTATCCCAGCTGTTATTAAACAGCTTTCAGACCAAGAGATGATGATCCAGTCCATTATTGAAAATTTGCAGAGAGAAAATTTAAATCCTATAGAAGAAGCACGCGCCTATGAATCTCTCGTAGAGAAAGGATTTACCCATGCTGAAATTGCAGATAAAATGGGCAAGTCTCGTCCATATATCAGCAACTCCATTCGTTTGCTTTACTTGCCAGAACAGATTCTCTCAGAAGTAGAAAATGGCAAACTATCACAAGCACATGCTCGTTCGCTAGTTGGGTTGAATAAGGAACAACAAGACTATTTCTTTCAACGGATTATAGAAGAAGATATTTCTGTAAGGAAGTTAGAAGCTCTTCTGACAGAGAAAAAACAAAAGAGACAGCAAAAAACGAATCATTTCATACAGAATGAAGAAGAACAGTTAAGAAAACTACTCGGATTAGATGTAGAAATCAAACTTTCTAAAAAAGATAGTGGAAAAATCATTATTGCTTTTTCAAATCAAGAAGAATACAGTAGAATTATCAACAGCCTGAAATAAGGCTGTTCTTTTATTTTTTTATCTCACAAGGTTATCCACTATATTTTTCAATAAAAAGCTTAATAAATCAATAGTTTCTAACTTTATCCCCAACCTGTGGATAAAACTTGATAACATTGTGGATTATTTTTCACAGCTTGTGGAAAATTCTTACTATCTATGGTAAAATAGGTCTAGTATTAAACTTTTAAATAGTAAAGGAGGAGAAAGGATTGAAAGAAAAACAATTTTGGAATCGTATCTTAGAATTTGCTCAAGAAAGACTGACTCGATCCATGTATGATTTCTATGCTATTCAAGCTGAACTCGTCAAGGTAGAAGAAAATGTTGCCACTATATTTTTACCACGATCTGAAATGGAAATGGTCTGGGAAAAACAACTAAAAGATATTATTGTAGTAGCTGGATTTGAAATTTATGATGCTGAAATAACTCCCCACTATATTTTCACCAAACCTCAAGATACGGCTATCTCACAAGTTGAAGAATCTACAAATTCAACTCTTTATGACTATAGTCCAAAGTTAGCATCTATTCCGTATTCGGATACTGGGTTAAAAGAAAAGTATACCTTTGATAATTTTATTCAAGGGGATGGAAATGTTTGGGCAGTATCAGCCGCTTTGGCTGTCTCTGAAGATTTGGCTCTGACCTATAACCCTCTTTTTATCTATGGAGGACCTGGGCTTGGTAAGACTCACCTGTTAAACGCTATTGGAAATGAAATTCTAAAAAATATTCCAAATGCGCGTGTCAAATACATACCTGCTGAAAGCTTTATTAATGACTTTCTTGATCACTTAAGGCTTGGGGAAATGGAAAAATTTAAAAAAACCTATCGTAGTCTTGATCTTTTGTTAATCGATGATATCCAGTCACTCAGCGGAAAAAAAGTCGCAACTCAGGAAGAATTTTTCAATACCTTTAACGCCCTTCATGACAAGCAAAAACAGATTGTCCTAACCAGTGATCGTAGTCCAAAACATCTAGAAGGACTCGAGGAGAGGCTTGTCACGCGCTTTAGTTGGGGGTTGACACAAACTATCACACCCCCTGACTTTGAAACACGCATTGCCATTTTACAAAGTAAAACGGAACATTTAGGCTACAATTTCCAAAGTGATACTCTAGAATACCTAGCTGGGCAATTTGATTCAAATGTTCGAGATCTTGAGGGAGCTATCAACGACATCACTTTAATTGCCAGAGTAAAAAACATCAAGGATATCACTATTGATATTGCTGCAGAAGCTATTAGAGCTCGAAAACAAGATGTTAGCCAAATGCTCGTCATCCCAATTGACAAAATCCAAAATGAAGTTGGTAACTTCTATGGAGTTAGTGTCAAAGAAATGAAGGGAAGCAGACGCCTTCAAAACATTGTGTTAGCCCGTCAAGTAGCCATGTATTTATCTAGAGAACTAACAGATAATAGTCTTCCAAAAATTGGGAAGGAATTTGGTGGAAAAGATCATACAACAGTTATTCATGCCCATGCTAAAATTAAATCTTTGATTGATGAAGACGATAATTTACGCTTAGAAATTGAATCAATCAAAAAGAAAATCAAATAAGTTGTGGATAACTTTTACTTTATTATCTTTTTTATCCACATTTTTTAAACAAGCCAAAAAACTTGATATGACTTGTTTAAAGTCTGTTTTCCACAGATTTCACAGACTCTATTATTACTATTATCCTTCTAATACTAAAAATAAATAAAGGAGAATCCATGATTCATTTTTCAATTAATAAAAATTTATTTCTACAAGCATTAAATACTACTAAGAGAGCTATTAGTTCTAAAAATGCCATTCCTATTTTATCAACCGTAAAAATTGACGTGACCAATGAAGGTGTTACTTTAATTGGTTCAAATGGTCAGATTTCAATTGAAAATTTTATTTCTCAAAAAAATGAAGATGCTGGTTTGTTAATTACTTCTTTAGGTTCGATTCTTCTTGAAGCTTCTTTCTTTATCAATGTAGTATCTAGTCTACCTGATGTGACTCTTGATTTTAAAGAAATTGAACAAAATCAAATTGTTTTAACCAGTGGAAAATCAGAAATTACCCTAAAAGGAAAAGATAGCGAACAGTACCCACGAATCCAAGAAATTTCAGTAAGCACTCCTTTGGTTCTTGAAACAAAATTACTCAAGAAAATTATCAATGAAACAGCTTTTGCTGCAAGTACACAAGAGAGTCGTCCAATTTTGACAGGTGTTCATTTTGTATTGAGTCAACACAAAGAGTTAAAAACAGTTGCAACAGACTCTCATCGTCTAAGCCAGAAAAAATTAACGCTTGAGAAAAATAGTGATGATTTTGATGTTGTCATTCCTAGCCGTTCTCTACGCGAATTTTCAGCGGTATTTACAGATGATATTGAAACTGTAGAGATTTTCTTTGCCAATAACCAAATTCTCTTTAGAAGCGAAAATATTAGCTTCTATACTCGTCTCCTAGAAGGAAACTATCCTGATACAGATCGCTTGATTCCAACAGACTTTAACACTACTATTACTTTTGATGTGCTAAACTTACGCCAGTCAATGGAACGTGCTCGTCTTTTATCAAGTGCGACTCAAAATGGTACTGTGAAACTTGAAATTAAAGATGGGGTTGTTAGCGCCCATGTTCATTCTCCAGAAGTTGGTAAAGTAAACGAAGAAATCGATACTGATCAGGTTACTGGTGAAGATTTGACTATTAGTTTCAACCCAACTTACTTGATTGATTCACTCAAGGCTTTAAATAGCGAAAAGGTGACCATTAGCTTTATCTCAGCTGTTCGTCCATTTACTCTTGTGCCAGCAGACACTGATGAGGACTTTATGCAGCTTATCACCCCAGTCCGTACAAATTAAGTTAAAGAGGTTGAGCTTAGCTCGCCTCTTTTATGATATAATCGAAAAAGAAAAGGAGAGTAGTATGTATCAAGTTGGAAATTTTGTTGAAATGAAAAAACCACACGCTTGCACCATCAAGTCAACAGGTAAAAAGGCTAATCGTTGGGAAATTACGCGTGTAGGAGCAGATATCAAAATCAAATGTAGCAATTGTGACCATGTTGTCATGATGGGACGCTATGATTTTGATCGAAAAATGAATAAAATTATTGACTAGGAAGCCTTAGTTAGAGGGTTAGCAAGTTTTCCCTTTTTGTGTTATAATATTAGGGATTGAAATGAAAACGGAGAATGAGAAAATATGGCTTTAACAGCAGGTATCGTTGGTTTGCCAAACGTTGGTAAATCAACACTATTTAATGCAATTACAAAAGCAGGAGCAGAGGCAGCGAACTACCCATTTGCGACTATTGATCCAAACGTTGGAATGGTGGAAGTTCCAGATGAACGTCTACAAAAATTGACTGAAATGATCACTCCTAAAAAGACAGTTCCAACAACATTTGAATTTACAGATATTGCAGGGATTGTAAAAGGAGCTTCAAAAGGAGAAGGGCTAGGGAATAAATTCTTGGCTAATATCCGTGAAGTAGATGCGATTGTTCATGTAGTTCGTGCTTTTGATGATGAAAATGTGATGCGCGAGCAAGGACGTGAAGATGCCTTTGTGGATCCACTTGCAGATATTGATACCATTAACTTGGAGTTGATTCTTGCTGACTTAGAATCAGTTAATAAGCGCTATGCGCGTGTAGAAAAGATGGCACGTACGCAAAAAGATAAAGAATCAGTAGCAGAATTCAATGTTCTTCAAAAGATTAAACCAGTTCTTGAAGATGGAAAATCAGCTCGAACTATTGAATTTACAGATGAAGAACAAAAAGTTGTCAAAGGTCTCTTCCTTTTGACAACTAAACCAGTTCTTTATGTTGCTAATGTAGATGAGGATGTAGTTTCAGATCCAGATTCTATCGACTATGTCAAACAAATTCGCGAATTTGCAGCGACAGAAAATGCAGAGGTAGTAGTGATTTCTGCGCGTGCTGAGGAAGAAATTTCTGAGTTAGACGATGAAGACAAGCAAGAGTTTCTTGAAGCTCTTGGGTTGACAGAATCAGGCGTTGACAAGTTGACTCGTGCAGCTTACCACTTACTTGGACTTGGAACTTACTTCACAGCTGGTGAAAAAGAAGTTCGTGCTTGGACTTTCAAACGTGGTATGAAGGCTCCTCAAGCAGCTGGTATTATCCACTCAGACTTTGAAAAAGGTTTTATTCGTGCAGTAACTATGTCATATGAGGATTTAGTGAAATATGGATCTGAAAAGGCCGTAAAAGAAGCTGGACGCTTGCGTGAAGAAGGAAAAGAATATATCGTCCAAGACGGCGATATCATGGAATTCCGCTTTAATGTCTAAAAAATTAATAAATAGTGTCAATTAGGTTGGAAAAAAATTCCAACCCTTTTGGCTTTTGAAAGGAAAAATAAATGACCAAATTACTTGTAGGCTTGGGAAATCCAGGGGATAAATATTTTGAAACAAAACACAATGTTGGTTTTATGTTGATTGATCAACTAGCGAAGAAGCAGAATGTCACTTTTACACACGATAAGATATTTCAAGCTGATCTAGCATCTTTTTTCTTCAATGGAGAAAAAATTTATCTCGTCAAACCAACGACATTTATGAATGAAAGTGGAAAAGCAGTTCATGCTTTATTGACTTACTATGGTTTAGATATTGAAGATTTACTCATCATTTACGATGATCTTGATATGGAAGTTGGAAAGATTCGTTTAAGAGCAAAAGGCTCAGCAGGTGGTCATAATGGTATCAAGTCTATTATTCAACATATTGGAACTCAGGTCTTTAACCGTGTTAAGATTGGAATCGGAAGACCTAAAAATGGCATGTCAGTTGTTAACCATGTTTTGAGTACCTTTGACAAGGATGATTATATCGGTATTTTACAGTCTATTGACAAAGTTGACGATTCTGTAAATTACTATTTACAAGAGAAAAACTTTGAGAAAACGATGCAGAGGTATAACGGATAAATGGCGACCTTATTAGATTTATTCTCAGAAAATGATCAGATCCAAAAATGGCATCAAAATCTGACAGATAAGAAAAGACAATTAATGTTAGGTTTGTCAACTTCTACAAAAGCTTTAGCAATCGCTAGTAGTTTGAAGAAAGAAGATAAGATTGTTCTATTGCTATCAACTTATGGAGAAGCAGAAGGTCTTATTAGTGATCTTATCTCTATCTTGGGTGAGGAACTTGTCTATCCATTTTTGGTAGATGACTCCCCTATGGTCGAGTTTTTGATGTCTTCACAAGAAAAAATTATTTCACGGGTTGAAGCCTTGCGTTTTTTGACTGATCCGTCTAAGAAAGGGATTTTAGTATGTAATATCGCAGCAAGTCGATTAATTTTACCGTCTCCCAATGTATTCAAAGATAGTATTGTAAAAATCTCAGTTGGTGAAGAATATGATCAACATGCGTTTATCCATCAGTTAAAGGAAATAGGCTATCGAAAAGTTACACAAGTACAAACTCAGGGAGAGTTTAGTATACGAGGAGATATTTTAGATATTTTTGAAATATCCCAGTTAGAACCTTGCCGAATTGAGTTTTTTGGTGATGAAATTGATGGTATCAGGTCATTTGAAGTAGAAACACAATTATCGAAAGAAAATAAGACAGAACTCACAATCTTTCCAGCTAGCGACATACTTTTGAGAGAAAATGATTATCAAAGAGGTCAGTCAGCTTTAGAAAAACAAATTTCAAAGACTTTATCACCTATTTTAAAATCATACTTAGAAGAAATTCTTTCAAGTTTTCACAAAAAACAAATTCATTCTGATTCTCGGAAGTTTTTATCTTTGTGCTATGATAAGACATGGACTGTCTTTGATTATATTGAAAAAGATACTCCAATATTCTTTGATGATTATCAAAAATTGATGAATCAGTATGAAGTCTTTGAAAGGGAGCTAGCGCAATACTTTACAGAAGAATTACAGAATGGTAAAGCATTTTCTGAGATGCAGTATTTTGCAGATACAGAACAAATCTATAAAAAACAGAGTCCGGTTACCTTTTTCTCTAATCTACAAAAGGGGTTAGGAAATCTCAAGTTTGACAAAATTTATCAATTCAATCAATATCCTATGCAGGAATTTTTCAATCAGTTTTCTTTTCTAAAAGAAGAAATTGAACGATACAAAAAAATGAATTATACTATTATCTTGCAATCTAGCAATTCAATGGGAAGTAAGGCATTGGAGGATATGTTAGAGGAATACCAGATTAAATTGGATTCCAGAGATAAGTCAAGTATCTGTAAAGAATCTGTAAACTTAATCGAGGGCAATCTCAGACATGGTTTTCATTTTGTAGATGAAAAGATTTTATTGATAACTGAACATGAGATTTTTCAAAAGAAATTGAAACGTCGTTTTCGAAGACAACATGTTTCAAACGCAGAGAGATTAAAAGATTACAATGAACTTGAAAAAGGAGATTACGTTGTTCACCACATTCATGGAATTGGTCAATATCTAGGGATTGAAACAATTGAAATCAAAGGGATTCACCGTGATTATGTTAGTGTTCAATACCAAAACGGGGATCAAATCTCTATCCCAGTGGAACAGATTCATCTACTTTCCAAATACGTTTCAAGTGACGGTAAAGAACCTAAACTCAATAAATTAAATGATGGTCATTTCAAAAAAGCAAAGCAAAAAGTTAAGAACCAGGTAGAGGATATAGCAGACGATTTAATCAAACTCTATTCTGAGCGTAGTCAGTTGAAAGGCTTTGCTTTCTCAGCCGATGATGAAGGGCAAGATGCTTTTGATGATGCCTTCCCATATGTTGAAACAGATGATCAACTTCGTAGTATCGAGGAAATCAAGAGAGATATGCAAAATTCTCAGCCAATGGATAGGCTATTGGTTGGGGATGTTGGTTTTGGAAAGACCGAAGTTGCAATGCGTGCAGCCTTTAAGGCAGTCAATGATCATAAACAGGTGGTCGTTCTAGTTCCAACGACGGTTTTAGCGCAACAGCACTATACTAATTTTAAGGAACGATTCCAAAATTTTGCTGTTAATATTGATGTGTTGAGTCGCTTTAGAAGTAAAAAAGAGCAGGCAGAGACACTTGAAAAATTAAAGAATGGTCAAGTTGATATTTTGATTGGAACGCATCGTGTTTTGTCAAAAGATGTTGTGTTTGCTGATTTGGGCTTGATGATTATTGATGAGGAACAGCGATTTGGTGTCAAGCATAAGGAAGCCTTGAAAGAACTGAAAAAACAAGTAGATGTCCTGACCTTGACAGCAACGCCAATTCCTCGTACCCTTCACATGTCTATGCTGGGAATCAGAGATTTGTCTGTTATTGAAACTCCGCCGACTAATCGTTATCCAGTGCAAACCTATGTTTTAGAAAAGAATGATAGTGTCATTCGTGATGCTGTCTTACGTGAAATGGAGCGTGGAGGTCAAGTTTACTATCTTTACAATAAAGTTGACACGATTGACCAGAAGATTTCTGAATTACAGGAGTTGATTCCAGAGGCTTCGATTGGTTATGTTCATGGGCAAATGAGTGAGATTCAGTTGGAAAATACTCTATTAGACTTCATTGAGGGACAATACGATATCTTGGTGACAACTACCATTATTGAGACAGGAGTGGACATTCCAAATGCCAATACTTTATTTATTGAAAATGCGGACCATATGGGCTTGTCAACCTTGTATCAGTTAAGAGGAAGAGTCGGTCGTAGTAATCGTATTGCTTATGCCTATCTAATGTATCGTCCAGAAAAATCAATTAGTGAAGTCTCTGAGAAGAGATTAGAAGCGATTAAAGGATTTACAGAATTGGGATCCGGATTTAAGATTGCTATGCGAGATCTTTCGATTCGTGGAGCAGGGAATCTCCTAGGAAAATCCCAGTCTGGTTTCATTGATTCTGTTGGTTTTGAATTGTATTCGCAGTTATTAGAGGAAGCTATTGCTAAACGAAACGGTAATGCTAACGCTAACACAAGAACTAAAGGGAATGCTGAATTGATTTTGCAAATCGATGCCTATCTTCCTGATACTTATATTTCAGACCAACGACATAAGATTGAAATTTACAAGAAAATTCGTCAAATTGACAACCGTGTCAATTATGAAGAGTTACAAGAGGAGTTGATAGACCGTTTTGGAGAATACCCAGATGTAGTAGCCTATCTTTTAGAGATTGGTTTAGTCAAGTCATATTTGGACAAGGTCTTTGTTCAACGTGTGGAAAGAAAAGAAAATAAGATTACAGTTCAATTTGAAAAAGTCACTCAACGACTGTTTTTAGCTCAAGATTATTTTAAAGCTTTATCCGCAACGAACTTAAAAGCAGGCATCGCTGAGAATAAGGGATTAATGGAGCTTGTATTTGATGTTCAAAATAAGAAAGATTATGAAATTTTAGAAGGTCTGCTGATTTTTGGAGAAAGTTTATTAGAGATAAAAGAGTCGAAGGAAGAAAATGCCATTTGATATTTTTCTTCTATAAAATAGATAAAAATGGTACAATAATAAGTCGAGGTAATAAGGATGAGATTAGACAAATATTTAAAAGTATCGCGAATTATCAAGCGTCGTACAGTCGCAAAAGAAGTAGCAGATAAAGGCAGAATCAAGGTGAATGGAATCTTGGCCAAAAGTTCAACGGATTTGAAAGTTAATGACCAAGTTGAAATTCGCTTTGGCAATAAGTTGCTACTTGTAAAAGTACTAGAGATGAAAGATAGTACAAAAAAAGAAGATGCAGCAGGCATGTATGAAATTATCAGTGAAACACGGGTAGAAGAAAATGTCTAAAAATATCGTACAATTGAATAATTCTTTTATTCAAAATGAACACCAACGCCGTCGCTACCTGATGAAAGAACGGCAAAAACGGAATCGTTTTATGGGGTGGGTATTGATTTTGATTATGCTATTATTTATCTTGCCAACTTTTAATTTAGCGCAGAGCTATCAGCAATTACTCCAAAGACGTCAGCAATTAGCAGACTTGCAAACTCAGTATCAAACTTTGAGTGATGAAAAGGATAAGGAGACAGCATTTGCTACCAAGTTGAAAGATGAGGATTATGCTGCCAAATATACACGAGCGAAGTACTATTATTCTAAGTCGAGGGAAATAGTTTATACGATTCCTGACTTGCTTCAAAGGTGATAAAATGGAAAATTTATTAGACATAATTGAGCAATTTTTGAGTTTGTCAGATGAAAAGCTGGAAGAATTGGCTGATAAAAATCAATTATTGCGTTTACAAGAAGAAAAGGAAAGGAAGAATGCGTAAATTCTTAATTATTTTGTTGCTACCAAGTTTTTTGACCATTTCAAAAGTCGTTAGCACAGAAAAAGAAGTAGTCTATACTTCGAAAGAAATTTATTACCTTTCACAATCTGACTTTGGTATTTATTTTAGAGAAAAATTAAGTTCTCCCATGGTTTATGGAGATGTTCCTATTTATGCGAATGAAGATTTAGTAGTGGAATCTGGAAAATTGACTCCCAAAACAAGTTTTCAAATAACTGAGTGGCACTTAAATAAACAAGGGATTCCGGTATTTAAGCTATCAAATCATCAATTTATAGCTGCGGACAAACGATTTTTATATGATCAATCGGAGGTAACTCCAATAATAAAAAAAGTATGGTTAGAATCTGACTTTAAACTGTATAATAGCCCTTATGATTTAAAAGAAGTGAAATCATCCTTATCAGCTTATTCGCAAGTATCAATCGACAAGACCATGTTTGTAGAAGGAAGAGAATTTCTACATATTGATCAGGTTGGATGGGTAGCTAAAGAATCAACTTCTGAAGAAGATAATCGGATGAGTAAAGTCCAAGAAATGTTATCTGAAAAATATCAGAAGGATTCATTCTCTATTTATGTTAAGCAACTGACTACTGGAAAAGAAGCTGGTATCAATCAAGATGAAAAGATGTATGCAGCTAGTGTTTTGAAACTCCCTTATCTCTATTATGCGCAAGAAAAAATAAATGAGGGTCTTTATCAGTTAGATACGACTGTAAAATACGTATCTGCAGTCAATGATTTTCCAGGTTCTTATAAACCAGAGGGAAGTGGTAGTCTTCCTAAAAAAGAGGATAATAAAGAGTATTCTCTCAAGGACTTAATCACAAAAGTATCTAAAGAATCTGATAATGTAGCTCATAATATATTGGGTTATTACATTTCAAACCAATCTGATGCCACATTCAAATCCAAGATGTCTGCCATTACGGGAGATGATTGGGATCCAAAAGAAAAATTGATTTCTTCCAAGATGGCTGGGAAGGTTATGGAAGCCATTTATAATCAAAATGGATTTGTGCTAGAGTCTTTGACTAAAACAGATTTTGATAATCAGCGAATTGCCAAAGGTGTTTCTGTGAAGGTAGCTCATAAAATTGGGGATGCGGACGAATTTAAGCATGATACGGGTGTTGTCTACGCAGATTCTCCATTTATTCTTTCTATTTTCACTAAGAATTCTGATTATGATACGATTTCTCAGATAGCCAAGGATGTTTATGAGGTTCTAAAATGAGGGAACAAGATTTTTTAAATCATTTTCTCAAGAAGGGATATTTCAAAAAGCATACTAAGGTGGTGCTAGCTCTTTCTGGTGGATTAGATTCTATGTTTCTATTTAAGGTATTATCTACTTATCAAAAAGAGTTAGAAATTGAATTGATTCTAGCTCATGTGAATCATAAGCAGAGAGTAGAATCAGATTGGGAAGAAAAGGAATTAAGGAAGTTGGCTGCTGAAGTAGAGCTTCCTATTTATATCAGCAATTTTTTAGGAGAATTTTCAGAAGCGCGTGCAAGAAATTTTCGTTATGATTTTTTTCAAGAGGTCATGAAAAAGACAGGTGCGACAGCTTTAGTCACTGCCCACCATGCTGATGACCAGGTGGAAACGATTTTGATGCGTTTGATTCGAGGTACTCGTTTGCGCTATCTATCAGGAATTAAGGAGAAGCAAGTAGTAGGAGAGATAGAAATCATTCGGCCCTTCTTGCATTTTCAGAAAAAAGACTTTCCACCAATTTTTCACTTTGAAGATATATCAAATCAGGAAAATCATTATTTGCGCAATCGTATTCGAAATTCTTATTTACCAGAATTAGAAAAAGAAAATCCTCGATTTAGAGATGCAATCTTAAGTATCGGCAATGAAATTTTAGATTATGATTTGGCAATAGCTGAATTATCTAACAATATTGATGTGGAAAATTTAGAGCAGCTATTGTCTTACTCTGAGTCAACACAAAGAGTTTTACTTCAAACTTATTTGAATCGTTTTCCAGATTTGAATCTTACAAAAGCGCAGTTTGCTGAAGTTTGGCAGATTTTAAAATCTAAAAGCCAGTATCGTTATCCGATTAAAAATGGATATGAATTGATAAAAGAGTATCAACAGTTTCAGATTTGTAAAATCAGTCCGCAGGCTGATGAAAAGGAAGATGAACTTGTGTTACACTATCAAAATCAGGTATCTTATCAAGGTTATTTATTTTCCTTTGGACTTCCATTAGAAGGTGAATCAATTCAACGAATACCTGTTTCACGGGAAACATCAATACTCATTCGTCATCGAAAAAGAGGAGATTTTTTGATTCAAAATGGGCATAGAAAAAAACTCAGACGTCTATTTATTGATTTGAAAATCCCTATGGAAAAGCGAAAATCTGCTCTGATTATTGAGCAATTTGGTGAAATTGTCTCAATTTTGGGAATTGCGACTAGTGATTTGAGTAAAAACACGAAAAATGATATAATGAACACTGTACTTTATATAGAAAAAATAGATAGGTAAAAAAATGTTAGAAAACGATATTAAAAAAATCCTCGTTTCACACGATGAAATTACAGAAGCTGCTAAAAAATTAGGTGCTCAATTAACTAAGGACTATGCAGGAAAAAATCCAATCTTGGTTGGGATTTTAAAAGGATCTATTCCTTTTATGGCTGAATTGGTCAAACATATTGATACACATATTGAAATGGACTTCATGATGGTTTCTAGCTACCATGGTGGAACAGCAAGTAGTGGTGTCATCAATATCAAGCAAGATGTAACTCAAGATATTAAAGGAAGACATGTTCTATTTGTAGAGGATATCATTGATACAGGTCAAACTTTGAAGAATTTGCGAGATATGTTTATTGCAAGAGAAGCAGCTTCTGTTAACATTGCAACCTTGTTGGATAAACCAGAAGGACGTGTTGTAGAAATTGAGGCAGACTATACCTGCTTTACTATCCCAAATGAGTTTGTAGTAGGTTATGGTTTAGACTACAAAGAAAATTATCGTAATCTTCCTTATGTTGGAGTCTTAAAAGAAGAAGTGTATTCAAATTAGAAAGAACAATTTTTAATGAAAAAACAAAATAATGGTTTAATTAAAAATCCATTTCTATGGTTATTACTTATTTTTTTCCTAGTTACAGCTTACCAGTATTTTAGTACAGGTAGTGTTGCAGGGAAAAGTGAGCAAATTAATTATACAGAATTGGTAAAAGAAATTACCGATGACAATGTAAAAGAATTGACTTACCAACCAAATGGCAGTGTTATAGAAGTTTCGGGTGTCTATAAAAATCCTAAAACAAGTAAAGAAGAAACAGGCATTCAGTTCTTTTCTCCATCTGCTACAACAGTAGAGAAATTTTCAAGTATTATTCTTCCCTCTGATACCACAGTATCAGAATTGCAAAAACTTGCTTCTGACCATAAAGCAGAAGTAACTGTTAAGCATGAAAGTTCAAGTGGTATGTGGATTAATCTACTCGTATCCATTGTGCCATTTGGGATTCTTTTCTTCTTCCTATTCTCTATGATGGGAAATATGGGGGGAGGCAATGGTCGTAACCCAATGAGTTTTGGACGTAGTAAGGCTAAAGCTGCAAATAAAGAAGATATTAAAGTAAGATTTTCAGATGTTGCTGGAGCTGAGGAAGAAAAACAAGAACTAGTTGAAGTTGTTGAATTCTTAAAAGATCCAAAACGATTTACAAAACTTGGGGCTCGTATTCCAGCAGGTGTCCTTCTGGAGGGACCTCCGGGAACAGGTAAAACTTTGCTTGCTAAAGCAGTCGCCGGAGAAGCAGGTGTTCCATTCTTTAGTATCTCAGGTTCTGACTTTGTAGAAATGTTTGTCGGAGTTGGAGCTAGTCGTGTTCGTTCTCTTTTTGAAGATGCCAAAAAAGCAGCACCAGCTATTATCTTTATCGATGAAATTGATGCTGTTGGACGTCAACGTGGAGTCGGTCTCGGCGGAGGTAATGACGAACGTGAGCAAACCTTGAACCAACTCTTGATTGAGATGGATGGTTTTGAGGGAAATGAAGGAATTATCGTCATCGCTGCTACAAACCGTTCAGATGTACTTGACCCTGCCCTTTTGCGTCCAGGACGTTTTGATAGAAAAGTATTGGTTGGCCGTCCTGATGTTAAGGGGCGCGAAGCAATCTTGAAAGTTCATGCTAAGAACAAGCCTTTAGCAGAAGATGTTGATTTGAAATTAGTTGCTCAACAAACTCCAGGTTTTGTTGGTGCTGATTTAGAGAATGTCTTGAATGAAGCGGCTTTAGTTGCTGCTCGTCGCAATAAATCGATAATTGATGCCTCAGATATTGATGAAGCAGAAGATAGGGTTATTGCTGGACCTTCTAAGAAAGATAAGACTGTTTCACAAAAAGAACGTGAATTAGTTGCCTATCATGAGGCAGGACATACCATTGTTGGTCTAGTCTTATCGAATGCCCGAGTTGTCCATAAGGTTACAATTGTACCACGTGGTCGTGCAGGTGGTTATATGATTGCACTTCCTAAGGAAGACCAAATGCTTCTATCTAAAGAAGATATGAAAGAGCAATTGGCTGGCTTAATGGGTGGACGTGTAGCTGAAGAAATTATCTTTAATGTCCAAACTACAGGAGCTTCAAACGACTTTGAACAAGCGACACAAATGGCGCGTGCAATGGTTACAGAGTACGGTATGAGTGAAAAACTTGGCCCAGTACAATATGAAGGAAACCATGCTATGTTTGGGGCACAGAGTCCTCAAAAATTAATTTCAGAACAAACAGCTTATGAAATTGACGAAGAAGTTCGTTCATTATTGAATGAAGCACGAAATAAAGCTGCTGAAATTATTCAGTCAAATCGTGAAACTCACAAGTTGATTGCAGAAGCATTATTGAAATACGAAACATTAGATAGTACACAAATTAAAGCTCTTTACGAAACAGGAAAGATGCCTGAAGCAGTAGAAGAGGAATCTCATGCACTATCCTATGATGAAGTAAAGTCAAAAATGAATGACGAAAAATAACCCAAAGAGAGGCTTGTCCTCTCTTTTTTGTGCAGTTGAGGATCTAAAGGGTGCAGAATGGAGGAAATGTGCCAAAAGTGTTTCTGAATCTGTTAGACTGTATCTAGAAAGGGGAAGATTATGCTTAAAAAAATGTATGAAGAAGTCCAAGGAATTGTATACAAGTGTAGAAATGAATATTACCTTCATTTATGGGAGCTATCGGACTGGAACCAAGAGGGAATGATTTGCTTACATGAATTGATTAGTAGAGAAGAAGAATTGGTAGAAGATATCCCTCGTTTAAGGCAATATTTCAAAACCAAGTTTCGAAATCGAATTTTAGACTATATCCGTAAGCAAGAAAGCCACAAACGAAGATATAATAAAGAACCTTATGAAGAAGTAGGCGAGATCAGTCATCGTATAAGTGAGGGAGGTCTGTGGCTAGATGACTATTATCTCTTTCATGAAACACTAAGAGATTATAGAAACAAACAAACTAAAGAGCAACAAGAAGAGCTAGAACGCATTTTAAGAAATGAACGATTCCGAGGGCGTCAAAGAGTCCTAAAGGACTTACGTATTGTGTTTAAGGAGTTTGACATCCGTACCCATTAGGAATTCATGCAAAAAAATAAAAAAAGTTTAAAAAAG
>NZ_VMLI01000012.1:0-59250 GCF_013276625.1 Streptococcus sp. 9903
TTGAGCAGCCTGCGGCTAGTTTCCTAGTTTGCTCTTTGATTTTCATTGAGTATTACTAGCTTTTTTCGTATTAGTCCGGCCTTTTTGTTTGCTTTTAGTAGTAGGCAAGAAGCTGTAGATAGAACTCAAGTTCATCAAAGCGACTTAAGGCCCTAATAAAAGATAAACAAAACGACGGACAGAAAAAAGCCCACACACAGAATTAAATTCCGTGTGAGGGCGTTGGTAACGCGGTGCCACCTCAATTATAAAGGGACTATCCCTTTACATCTCTGCCTTGTCTAACAACAAGTTGCACTGTAAGGTGTGCGCACCGAATTTTCATTGTTTCAAATTCATTTTTAAAATCAGCCCACTTTCACTACTTCCGACCACCTGTTCACAATCACCACAGGCTCCCTGAAGATCAAAAATAGTTACTTTTCTGATTTGTTGAACTTATTTTAATACTTTGTTTTTTCTTTGTCAAGACTTTTTTACAATTTTTTTGATGAAGCTAGTACTTTTTCAGAAACTGTTTTGAAAGTCTCAATGATATAGTCCACTTCTTCATCGCTGAGTTTAGTGTGAAGAGGGAGCGTAATTTCATTTTCAAAGAAGGCATAAGCCTTAGGATAATTCGCCATATCAAAGCCAAGATTCTTATAGGCTGTCAAGAGCGGAAGCGGTTTGTAGTGGACGTTACTTGCAATACCTGCTTTAGCCAATTCTTGGATGATGAGATTACGTTCTTCTAGGCTTGCTCCTTCTACATGGGTGATGTAGAGATGGCGTGAAGATTCGACAGTATCAGTCTTGTGTGCCAATGGATGGATGCGAGAACCTGCAAAACCACGATCATAGCGATCCACGATATCCTTACGACGGCCAAGCAAACTTGGGTAACGGTCTAATTGTACCAAACCAAGCGAAGCCATGATATCTGTCATATTGCACTTGTAGGCCGGCGTTACGATATCGTATTCCCAAGAACCCAGCTGCATCTTAGCAAGAGCATCCTTAGTTTGACCATGAAGGGAAAGAATTTGGAACTCCTTGTACATCTCTTCGTCGTCAATCGCTGGATTATATTTCCAAGTGGCGCTTCCTCCCTCAGCTGTTGTAAAGTTCTTAACGGCATGGAATGAGAAGGAAGTAAAGTCAGCGATAGAACCAGCAGGTTGCCCTTTATAAGTTGATCCCAAAGCATGGGCACTATCAGAAACAATCACGATACGATTAAAGGCCTGTTGCCACTTGCTTGAAGCAGCAAAAAGGTCGCGTTTCTTCTCCACAACTTGGAACAAACGGTCATAATCGCAAACAATCCCTGCAAGTTCTACTGGGATAATCACTTTAGTCTTTTCAGTGATAGCTTGCTCAAGCAAGTCATAGTCCATTTCAAAAGTATCTGCTTGGATATCCACCATGACAGGGGTCGCCCCTACGTGAGTGATGACACTACATGAAGCTGTATAAGTCATAGCTGGAACGATGACTTCATCTCCAGGACCCACTTCAAGCACACGTAAAATCAACTCAAGAGCCGCAGTTGCAGAATTGAGGCAGACAGTCTTAGGTGTCTGTGTATATTGAGACAAGCGGCGCTCTAGTTCTTTTGTCTTAGGACCTGTTGTGATCCAACCAGAACGCAGGGTATCCGCTACTTCAGCAATTTCTGCTTCCGTAATATCGGGTGGTGAAAATGGAATATTGTAATTTGGCATTGATTTGCTCCTTTTATCTGTACTCATTCTCTCATGACTACTTTATTTTAGCACTTCAAACACGGTTTGAAACATGATTTTGATGTCTCCAAGGAAACTAAATTCTCGGAGATAAGAAAGGTTATAGCGCATCTTTTCAGGAAGAACGTGTTCTACATAAGCTTGGTCAACCGACAGACCTTTCTCCGTCATTTGACTGATGATGGTGTCCTCATCCTTGTAGTTGATGCTGGCTGGAGAGGTAATCCCTGCTGGTAAGAGCAAGGTCGCCATCATTTCAGGGCTATACTGCTCTGTGTAACGAGGTACTTCAGGTCGTGTACCAACAAAGGACATTTCGCCTTTAAGGACATTGACCAGCTGAGGCAGTTCGTCCAAACGCACACGGCGGATGAAATTGCCAACCTTGGTAATACGACTATCGTTAGCAGAAGTCACCAGACTCCCTTTTTTATCTGCATCCGTCACCATGGTACGGAACTTCCAAATCTTGAACCGACGGTTGTACTGGGTCACACGCTCTTGCTTGTAAATCACTGGCCCCTTGCTATCCAACTTGATCCAAATGCTCAAGATGAGAAAGATGGGAGAGGTCAGAACCAGTACAACCAAGGCCAAGACCCAGTCCAAACAACGCTTGAAAATCAGCGAACCCTTCCTTTTAGAGACAAGCTGGTAGTAAGACTCAACCTCGCTTGATTTCATTTCCACGGGCAAGTCTTCCCATTTCAGCATGCTGTTTCTCCTTTGTTTTTATTATACTATTTGTCAACATTTTTCATTATACCACAAAATGGAAAAGGCGGTGAAAGAAATCTGTAATTTGAAGGATTTCCTTCTTATGCTCAATGAAAATCAATGTACAGCTTTGAGATTGCAGGTAAAGCTGACCTAGTTTGAAAAGATTTTCAAAGAGTATTAGGCCATGGCCCCTGCCTGCAAACTATACATCTTGTGATAGGTTCCTCCCAAGGCCAAGAGTTCCTCATGGGTTCCGCTCTCGATGATGCGCCCCTTGTCCAAAACATAGATGCAGTTGGCGTCTTGGATAGTAGAAAGGCGGTGGGCGATGGCAATGGTTGTCCGCCCCTGTCTCATCTTAGCCAGTGAAGCTTGAACCAAACTTTCTGTTTCAGAGTCAATATTGGCGGTCGCTTCATCTAAAATCAGGATTTTAGGCTGACTGGCGACTGTTCTAGCAAAGGCCAGAAGCTGACGCTGACCAGTTGAAAAACTCAAACCACGCTCGGAAACAGGGGAATCATAACCCTGCGGAAGTTCTTGAATAAAGGAATCTGCATCCACGAAGCTAGCTGCAGTCTGGACCTGCTCATCACTGATTTCTTGGTACATGGCGATATTGGACTTGATTGTTCCATGATAGAGGAAGGGTTCCTGCAAGACCAGCCCGATGTTTTTTCTCAACTCTTCCTGACTGTAGTCCCGGATATCTACATCGTCCAAGAGAACTCGCCCTGACTGGAATTCATAAAAGCGCATGAGGACATTGATAATAGACGATTTCCCAGAACCTGTATGACCTACAAAGGCAATGGTTTCACCCTTGTTAACCGAAAAGGAAATATCATCCAGAATCGGATGTTTGCCATCATATGAGAAACACACATGTTCAAATCGAATATTGCCTTCTTTGACTTTATCCTGCCCATCTTCTTGAAGGGGCTCATAGGTCCTCTCGTCGATCAGAGCAAAGACACGGCCTGCAGAAACCATGGACGTTTGCAGGGTTGAAAAGTTTTGCGTCACCTCAATCAAGGGGTCAAAGAGACGATTGATATACTGGATAAAGGCATACATAGTTCCTGCTGTTATTCCCAGATAAAGTCCACGATAGCCAAAATAGGCCATTAAAACTGCATATCCTAGGAGTTTCAGCAAACTCATGGCAGGTCGCAAAAAGAGGGCATCCAAGGCTACAGAACGGTTGGCGTAGACCAAGTGTTCTTGGTTGATTTCATCAAATTCTGCCTGTAGGCGCTTCTCTTGATTAAAGGCCTGGATAATCCTGATTCCTTCGATGTTTTCGGCCAGCTTGCTATTGATATCTGACAAGAGACTTCTAGTTTTCTCAATGATTTTCACTGATTTTTTCCGATAGAGATTGACCAAAAGGAAAATCAAGGGGAGAAAGAGCAAGATCAAAGCTGTCAAACGAAAATCCAACACCAACATGGTATAAAGAGTTGTCAGAAAGATGAAAACTGCTGAGATAAAGCTGGAGAGAATCCCCGAAAACATATCACTAATAGTCTCGGTGTCATTTGTCAAACGCGAGACGATGGAGCCTGCTGGTGTCTTGTCAAAGTAAGCCATACCCAGTTTTTCCGTATTGGCAAAGGCATCGCGACGAATATCCTTAACAATACTGTAAGACACGCGCGCAAAGAGAAGATTACCGACATACTGAACTAGAGTTTGTAGAATATAAAGGCCATAGTAGGCCAGCAAAACGGTAATGGCCAGTTGGTTAAGATTACTCAGATACTGGTCGATAAACTGGGAAGCCACAAGGGGAATGACACTTTTAATGACCGTCGTCGCTAGGAGAAAACCGAGTGCCAAAAAGGTCAGGAGCCCGTAAGGCTTGAGATAGGACATCAAGCGCTTCAATACAGCCCATTGTTCTTTCTTATTCTGCATCTTCTTCTCCCTTCATTTCCAACTGCTGAGACTGGTAGGTTTGGGCATACCAGCCATCCAAAGCTAGCAAGTCTTCGTGTGTGCCCTGTTCAATAATTTGACCATTTTGCAGAACCAAGATTAGATCTGCATGGACAACTGCACTGAGGCGATGGGCCGTGATGATGGTTGTCTTGTCCTTGCGCGTCTCCTTGAGGTTGTCGATAATCGCATACTCCGTCTTGGCATCCACGGCCGACAAAGAATCATCCAAAATCAAGATATCAGGGTCTAAAATCATAGCCCGACTCATGGCCAGACGCTGCTTTTGACCACCAGAAAGACTGACTCCCTTTTCACCGATAATGGTCTCAAATCCCTGAGGCATGTCTACAATGTCTTGGTAAACTTGGGCTAGCTTCGTCGCTTCCTCGACCGCTGAAAGTGGCAGTTTAGGATTGCCAAAGCGAATATTGTCTAAGATTGAAGTCGCAAAGAGAAACTGGTCCTGAGGGACATAGCCCATGAGACTGCGAAGGTCTGTCAAACGGTAGTCACGAATATCGTGACCATTTAGATAAATGGCTCCCTCATCCACATCGTATTCACGCAAGAGAAGTTTAATCAAGGACGTTTTTCCAGAGCCTGTCTGCCCGACCAAGCCCAGAGTTTGCCCTTTTTCCAGACTAAAGTGAATATCCGTCAGTGTCTCCTCATTTTCAAAGGCAAAGCTGTCAATGGCATACTGCAAGCGCCCGTTTTCAATGCCATCTAAAGGAATCTCAGGGTCTTGTACAGGTGATTCCTGAGACAAAAGTTCCTCAATCCGCTGATAGGAAACCTTCCCTCGCTGAGTAATATTAAAGAGGAAGCCGATGGCCATGAGAGGCCAAACCAGCATATCTAAGTAGCTAATAAAGGTGACCAGATTCCCAACTGTAATCTGCCCTTCCTGAACCATCAAGGAGCCGACCAAGAGCGTTAACACATAGGAGGAACCAACAAACAAGAGAACCATAGGATCAAAGAGACTATCGTATTTCATGGTTTGCAGGTTCTTTTGGAAGGTCAATTCATTGACCGCTTGAAATGACTTCAACTCATCAGCCTGATACCCGAAAGACTTGGTCACTTTGATACCTGATACAGACTCCTGCACCTTGTTATTGAGTTCAGAAAAGGCAGCTTGTGACTCGCCAAAGGCTTTGTGGGTCTTTCTCCCTAGACGACTGGTCGCATAAGCCATGAAAGGCAGGGGGAGAATGGCAACTAGCGTCATCTGCCAAGAAATGCTAAAAAGCATGGTCAGCAAGGTCACTAGAGCCGTGATAGAGGCATCTACCGCAGACATAACACCACCCCCTGCCAGACGCGTTAGGGCATTGATATCGTTGGTTGCGTGTGCCATCAGGTCCCCCGTCCGATAGGTTTGATAAAAGGCTGGAGACATTTTTGTGAAATGCTCAAATAAGCGAGAGCGCATAATCTGTCCCAAACGGTAGGAAGTCCCAAGGATATACATACGCCAAACATAGCGCAGATAGTACATCCCAAAGGCCGCAAGTAGCAAGTAAAATAGGTCAAGAAGGAGGTCCTGCTGGGTTAATTGCCCCGATGTGATGGCATCAATGACCCGCCCCATAACCATGGGAGGAATGAGATTGAGGACGGAAACCAAGACCAGGGCCACAATTCCGACTAGATAACGGCGTTTTTCTAACTTGAAAAACCACCAAAGTTTTTGAATAATGGACATAAAATCCCTTTCTGATTGCAAATGGAAACCTGAGGCCAAAACCCCAGGTTTTTCTTATTCATAGGTTACGACTGTAACAGCACCCTTGTCATACTCAGCGATAAAGATGTTGGCTACATTGTCATGCCCTTGCTTGCTGAGATTATCAAGCAACCACTCTTCGCTACGGCCAATCGATTCCAAAACATCAACTTGAATCACACCGTCAGTCACAACTGGATACTTAGGATTTTCATCTCCCATTTGGACCACAATGAGTTGGCCATTTTGCTCCTGCACAGCACGTTTGACTTGTTTCATCTGGAAAATCCCTTGGCTACGAAGTTTGAGAGCAACATCTGCCGCAGACAAGCCAACTGAACGACAGGCTTCTGGGTCAATCTGCCCATTTTTGATGAGGAGAGTCGGTTTTCCATCAATCAAGCGTTTGACAAAACGAACATTGTTATTAAGCCACTTGAGGGTCAAGACCAAAATCGTCCACATCATCAGAATCACTGCGTACTGGAGAATACTGATAGAACTATTGTAAATCACCCCACCGATAATACCACCAAGAACATAGTTCTGAATTTGGTCTGTCGCAGAGTTAGGCGCCAGGTTCCCCTTTCCTGTCACATTGATAACAAAAACAAGTGGGAAGAGACCCAAGGCTAGTTTGATTAAAATTTCCATATAGTTGAGCGTCATTTGTTTACCTCCACCAATTCAATAGTATCTGTTTGATGCAATTCTATTTTCTCTAAAAGATACTTGTCTGGTTGGCTCCCGTTCATAGCACGATAAACATTTGAACCTACCTTGACAAGCGCTCCATCAGTGGCTGCAGAAGTATTGACGTAAACTTCTGATTTATCCACCCCCAAGTCTTTGGAAACAACCTCTATGAAATGAAGTGAGGTTTGAAATTGATTGTTAGAGGCTTGATTGGTCTGGTATTTTGAGATTGTTACCAAAAGCATGGCTACCAAGGTCAAGGCCAAAATCATGACCAATTCCCGAAACTTAGTCCCCTTTTTATCTCGATAAGCCTTAAAAGCAAAAAATCCTGTGATAGCTAGGAGCACAATCCCAAAGCCAATCATGATTCCATTTTGTTGACTGATTTGGCTAAGCACATAGTCATATGAGTAAAATTTCATTTATTTTCACTCCCTTTCATAAAATCATTCTTTATTATAAACGAAAGAGGGTGATTTTTCAAACCATACGTTGGGGAAATAGACCTTTTTCTGGTATAATAAAATCTATAATCTGAATGAAAAAGGTAACTTTATGAAACTTATCTCATGGAATATTGATTCCCTCAATGCTGCCCTAACGAGTGACTCAGCTCGTGCCAAATTGTCCCAAGAAGTCCTACAAACCTTGGTCGCTGAAAATGCTGATATTATCGCTATCCAAGAAACCAAGCTTTCTGCCAAGGGCCCTACAAAGAAACACCTAGAAATTTTAGAAGAACTCTTCCCAGGCTACGAAAACACGTGGCGCTCTTCCCAAGAACCTGCCCGTAAAGGCTATGCTGGAACCATGTTCCTTTATAAGAAAGAACTTACGCCTACTATCAGCTTCCCAGAAATCGGTGCTCCGTCTACCATGGACTTGGAAGGCCGTATCATCACTCTAGAATTTGATGAATTTTTCGTAACCCAAGTTTACACACCAAATGCTGGCGATGGCCTCAAACGCTTGGAAGAACGTCAAGTCTGGGATGTCAAATATGCGGAATACTTGGCTGAACTAGACAAAGAAAAACCAGTCCTTGCGACCGGTGACTACAACGTAGCCCACAATGAAATCGACCTTGCAAATCCTGCCAGCAACCGCCGTTCACCAGGATTTACCGACGAGGAACGTGCTGGATTTACCAACCTTTTGGCAACAGGATTTACCGATACTTTCCGTCATGTTCACGGCGATGTTCCAGAACGCTACACTTGGTGGGCACAACGCAGCAAGACTTCTAAAATCAACAATACAGGCTGGAGAATCGACTACTGGCTCACAAGTAACCGCATCTCTGACAAGGTGACAAAGTCTGACATGATTGACTCAGGAGCTCGTCAAGACCATACACCCATTGTCTTGGAGATTGAACTCTAAGGAGAAAACGAATGGACTATCAAGCTGTCATTCCTGAATTTGTAGTATCTGACATCGAAAAATCACGCCACTTCTACTGCGACCTGCTAGGATTCTCTGTCGAATACGATCGTCCAGAGGAGAAATTTCTCTTCCTCTCGCTTGAAGACTGCCAACTTATGCTAGAAGAAGGCAGCGCAGAAGAATTAGCTCAGCTGACCTATCCTTTCGGGCGCGGTGTCAATATTTCCTTTGGCATTGCAGATGTTCCTCAGCTCCACCAAAAACTGCTGGAAGCTGACTATCCTATCCATCGTCCCCTGACAAAAAGAGAATTTCGAGTAGGAGATAGCTTTATATATCCCCATGAATTTGCGATTTTGGATCCAGATGGCTATTTTTTAAGATTTAGCGAGTAGAATAATAAAGATTGGGAAAACGTCTTTAAAGTTAGAAAAAGGCATATTGGCAGATCTTGAAAAATCTTGATAATATGCCTTTTATGATGGAAAAACCTTCTAAAGGTTAGCTAATAAGTTAACTTTTGCCCATTTTTATTATATTCGTTCGCTTTTTAAACCAAAACACTAACAAAACAGTTGATTTCTAAAGTTATTTAGTGTAAAATAAAAACATTGGCACAAGCCTATTTTAAATTAAATATCATTTTACTTGTTTATGTCGTGAATTGGCACGACGTTTCTACAAGGTGCCGGAACACCTAACAATAAGTAAGTCAGAGTGAGGTATGGCGTTTTTGCCATGCCTATTTTGGGGATTTGCTTAGAGATTAAGTAGGTCTTTTTTGAATATTTTTAATATTTCCCTTAATTAGTGCGGACGGGAGCAACTTCCTTCGGAATTTCATCCCTAATTTTTGAGCCAAAAGTCTCAAAAATCCCGTCATAGACAATAACAAGATTATTGTCTATGATACCACTACAACGGGAAATATTTGATAAGACTCGCTTCGCTCGTAATAGTTTTATCAAATATATAGTACTAGCAAAAGGGATCACTATAGAAACATTTAAACAACAAGTAAATTGTCTTTTAGACTTTAGGAGGTCTTATGAAATTATTAGAAGAGCGCATCCTCAAGGATGGGCATATCTTGGGTGATAACATCCTCAAGGTGGATTCCTTTTTAACCCACCAAGTTGACTTTAGCTTGATGCGAGAGATTGGTAAGGTTTTTGCGGAAAAATTTGCTTCTGCTGGTATTACCAAAGTCGTGACCATTGAAGCGTCGGGTATTGCCCCAGCCATTTTTACAGCTGAAGCCTTAAACGTTCCCATGATTTTCGCTAAAAAAGCTAAAAACATCACTATGAACGAAGGAATCTTAACTGCCGAAGTTTACTCCTTTACCAAGCAGGTAACCAGCACCGTTTCTATCGCTGGAAAATTCCTCTCACCAGAGGACAAGGTCTTGATTATCGACGATTTCCTTGCTAATGGCCAAGCTGCCAAAGGCTTGATTCAAATCATCGAACAAGCTGGTGCCACAGTCGAAGCTATCGGTATTGTGATTGAAAAATCCTTCCAAGATGGCCGTGATTTGCTTGAAAAAGCAGGCTACCCTGTTCTATCACTCGCTCGTTTGGATCGTTTTGAAAATGGTCAAGTCGTATTTAAGGAGGCAGATCTCTAATGCAAACTCAAGAAAAACATTCACAAGCAGCCGTTCTTGGCTTGCAGCACTTACTAGCCATGTACTCAGGATCTATCCTGGTTCCCATCATGATTGCGACAGCCCTTGGCTATTCAACTGAGCAATTGACCTACCTGATTTCTACAGATATCTTCATGTGTGGGGTGGCAACTTTCCTCCAACTCCAACTCAACAAATACTTTGGTATTGGACTCCCAGTCGTTCTCGGAGTTGCCTTCCAATCAGTCGCTCCCTTGATTATGATTGGACAAAGCCATGGTAGTGGCGCTATGTTTGGTGCCCTTATCGCATCAGGGATTTACGTTGTTCTTGTTTCAGGCATCTTCTCAAAAGTGGCCAATCTCTTCCCATCTATCGTAACAGGATCTGTTATTACTACGATTGGTTTAACCTTGATTCCTGTCGCTATTGGAAATATGGGAAATAATGTTCCAGAGCCAACTGGTCAAAGTCTCTTGCTTGCAGCTATCACTGTTCTGATTATCCTCTTGATTAACATCTTTACCAAAGGATTTATCAAGTCTATCTCTATTTTGATTGGTTTGGTTGTTGGAACTGCCATTGCTGCTACCATGGGCTTGGTGGACTTCTCTCCTGTTGCAGCAGCACCACTTGTCCATGTCCCAACTCCCCTCTACTTTGGGATGCCAACCTTTGAAATCTCATCCGTTGTCATGATGTGTATCATCGCAACGGTGTCTATGGTTGAGTCGACTGGTGTTTATCTAGCCTTGTCTGATATCACAAAAGATCCAATCGACAGCACGCGCCTGCGCAACGGTTACCGCGCAGAAGGTTTGGCCGTACTTCTCGGAGGAATCTTTAACACCTTCCCTTACACAGGATTTTCACAAAACGTTGGGTTGGTTAAATTATCAGGTATCAAGACTCGCCTGCCAATCTACTACGCAGCTGGTTTCCTGGTTCTCCTTGGACTCCTTCCTAAGTTTGGTGCCCTTGCTCAAATCATTCCGAGCCCTGTCCTCGGTGGTGCCATGCTGGTGATGTTTGGTTTTGTATCGATTCAAGGGATGCAAATCCTCGCTCGTGTTGACTTTGCTAACAATGAACATAACTTCCTTATCGCAGCTGTTTCAATCGCTGCAGGTGTCGGTCTAAATAACAGCAATCTCTTTGTCAGCATGCCGACAGCCTTCCAAATGTTCTTCTCAAACGGAATCGTCGTAGCCAGCCTACTCGCCATTGTACTCAATGCCGTATTAAATCATAAAAAGAAATAAGAAAAAGAGGTGCGAGCCTCTTTTTTAGTTATCTATATCCCCACCTGTCTATCTTCTGATCGTTGGCCTGTGACAAACATGGTGAAGGTTGCCTTGCAGACATTTCTGCCTTCTTGATTGGTAATATCCACATCCACGACACAGGTTGTGCGACCTTGATGGACGCATTCTCCTTTAATGGTCAACACGTCGTCGAGTTTTCCTGCCTTAAGGTAGTTGATGGAAGACTGGAGTGTCACTCCATCTAAGCCAAGTGAAATCACCACAAGACCACTGATTTGGTCACAAAGGGTAAAGAGATAGCCACCATGGGCATTGCCATAGTAGTTGAGCGACGAGTTCACTACTTTTGTCGTCACCACAACGTGACCATCTCTCATTTGTTCAATTTCGTAATTTTCAAAGGCAGATATAGCGTCAAAATGAAAATCTTTCATCGTTTCCTCCTGATATTTCAAACGACACTATGATACTACTTTTTATAGGACTGTGCAAGGAGAATGCTCCTAGTCTGGTAAAATTCCGACCTGCTCCACAAAGCGCATAAAGGCTGCCTGTCCTTGTTCTGTCTGCTTGTAGACTCCTGCATCCTCAAGGACACGCGCAAAGATAGCACCAACAGAGTCCTTGACGATTTCAAGGGCTTTTTCTTTTTCCGCTAGATCTGGATGTTGGACTTTGAGTTGGTCTGCCCATTCCTGATGATAATCGGCAACTGTAACAGCTTCTCCTACAAGATAGCTAGCAACTTGCTCCACTTCTTCTTTCAGACGTGGTGGCAGGATTGCCAAGCCCATGACCTCAATCAAGCCGATATTTTCCTTCTTGATATGTTGGACATCCTTGTGAGGATGATAGATGCCATCAGGATGTTCTGCAGAAGTCTGATTGTCCCTCAAGACCAAGTCCAACTCAAACTGACCGTCGCGCTTACGGGCTATAGGTGTGATGGTGTGATGCGGTGTCCCGTCTGTCTCTGCCAAAATCTGCACACTAGGATCTGAATACTGACGCCATTCCTGCAAAATCTTGTCAGCCAAGTTGATCAAATCCTCTTTGGAATCCGAAGTCAAACGCAACACTGACATGGGCCACTTGACAATCCCAGCCTTAACCTGCTCAAAACCAGCAAAATAGAAAGTCTTTTGCAAGGGAGCTAATTCCATAGGAAATACGTGACGGCCTCCCTGATAATGATCATGAGTTAGAATAGAGCCCCCCACAATCGGCAGGTCGGCATTAGAGCCAGCAAAATAGCCTGGAAACTGTTCTACGATAGCCAGCAGACGTTCAAAGCTCTGACGACTAATGGCCATGGGACGATGCTGACCGTCTAAGAAAATACAGTGCTCATTAAAGTAGGCATAAGGTGAATACTGGAAACCCCACTCCTGAGTAGCCATTTTAAAACGGATAATACGGTGGTTACTGCGAGCTGGGTGGTTAACTAGACCATGGTAGCCCTCATTCTCTAGACAAAGCTGACACTGGGGATAATTGCTAGCTTGCACCAACTTGGCTGCCGCAATCTCCTTAGGATCCTTTTCAGGCTTAGAGAGGTTGATGGTTATTTCTAGATCTCCGTAGTCAGATGGTACTCTGTAGGCGATATTTTTAGCAATGGCCTTGAGTTTGATGTAGTCATTCTTCTGACTGAGTTGGTAAAAATCCTCTATCGCTTGCTCAGGAGAGTGGGCATAGGTTGCCCAAAAGTCACGATTGACCTGACTCGGACAAGGAGTCACCAAATCCATCAGTTCAGCACCAAGGATTTCACGCGCAGTCTGACTATCCTCAATCGTCTCTAATCGAACGGCTTCCTCAACCAGCTGGTCCTTGAGGTCAATCACTTTATCCAGATTGGTCTCAACTTCCAAAACACCATCTCCCACTCGTGCCAAGACACGATTGGTCAGGTAGATTCGATCCATTTCCTCAAATGAACTTTCAGAAATAATATGTGTTACAAATTTATCTACTAAGGTCACTATAGAGCCTCCTTTTGACTAGTCAAGGACGCGAGTGCCACCTGCAACTTCAGCGATATAGAAGCTTGGAGCGTATCCAACTACTTCCTCGTAGTGTTTGCCTACAGCTTCCTTAAAGGTCTCAACAGCATCATTTTGCACTAAAGCAATGGCACATCCGCCAAAACCTGCCCCTGTCATACGAGCACCGAGAACACCTTCTTGTCCCCAAGCTGTGTGAACAAGAGTATCCAATTCCAAGCCAGTTACTTCATAGTCATGTTCTAGAGAAACGTGTGACGCATTCATCAAACGACCAAATGTTTCCAAATCTCCTGCTTGGAGGGCTGCTTGAGCTCTGAGGGTACGTTGATTTTCAAGCATTGCATGACGAGCACGTTTCAAACGATTTTCATCTTTAATCAGATAGCTGTATTGGTCAAAGGCCCACTCATCCAATTCACCCAAGGTATGAATATCTAAAGCAACTTGCAATTCTTCCACTGCTTTTTCACATTCAGCACGGCGTTCATTATATTTAGAATCCGCCAATTCACGACGTTTATTGGTGTTCATAATAACAACGACATTGTCCTTCAAATCAAGTGGCACCAAGTCGTATTCTAAAGTATTGGTATCTAGGTAAATTGCACGTTGATCAGCCCCCATACCGATAGCAAACTGGTCCATGATACCAGAGTTGACTCCGATAAAGTTATTTTCTGTTTGTTTTCCGATTTTAACCAAATCGAGACGCTCTAATTTTAAATCAAAGAGATGCTCTGCCACGACTCCTGTCAAGAGTTCAAGGGATGCTGAAGAAGACAAACCAGCACCATTTGGGATATTCCCATAAACATAAAAATCAAAACCTTTATCAATCACGTGCCCAGCTTCTTGCAAGAAATGAAGAACTCCTTTTGGATAATTGGTCCAGTTGTGCTCTTTTTCAAACTTGAGGTCAGCTAAAGGTACTTCGATAATGCCCTTGTCCTCAAAGTTAGCTGAGTAGAAACGCAAGACTTGATCATCACGTTTGCGAGCTGCCCCGTATGTTCCCAAGGAAATAGCAGCAGGAAAAACGTGCCCACCGTTGTAGTCTGTGTGCTCACCAATCAAGTTGATACGGCCTGGTGAAAAGAAGGTTTGGTCTGCTTCTTGACCAAAAACAGCAAGAAAGTCTTTTCGAAGGGCTTCTGCAGTAAGATGTTGTGTCATATGAATTCTCCTTTGACTGTCCGTTAAGTCACCTTAACGTGTAATCGTTTTCTTCTATTGTATCCAAGGGATTTCCCAAGGTCAATCCTTTTTACTAAAATTTTACTAAACTATCAGTAAAAAGCAGAAAAATATGATATACTAACCTTAAAGAAGGAGGATTTATGGCTACTTTAAAAGACATTGCACAGCTAGCCTCTGTCTCTATCGCAACCGTATCCCGCGTCCTCAACCGCGACCAGAGTCTATCTGTTACAGAAGAAACCAGACACCGTATTTTAACTGTTGCTGAAGAGTTGGGCTACACTAAGCACCTCAAGACAGGCGAGTCCCACAAGCCCAAGCAAAAGATTGCTATTATCCAATGGGTCAGCGAACAAGGAGAGCTGGACGACCTCTACTACTACCAGATTCGCCTAGGCATAGAAAAAAGAGCCCAAGAACTGGACTATGATATTTTGCGCTATTTTAATGACCATCCTTTTACCCTAAGCGAGGAAGTCATCGGGATTCTCTGCATCGGAAAGTTTAGCCGAGCTCAGATTTCTGCCTTTGAAGAATACCAAAAGCCTCTTGTCTTTCTAGACAGTGATACTCTTTCACTAGGACATACCTGCATTATTACGGACTTTTACACTGCCATGAAACAGGTTGTCGATTATTTCCTCAGTCAAGGGATAGACCGTATAGGAATTCTAACAGGTATTGAGGAAACAACTGACCAAGAAGAAATCATTGAGGATAAGCGACTGGAAAATTTCAGAAACTACAGTCAAGCGAAGGGAATTTATCATGATGAACTGGTCTTTCAAGGAAGCTTTACTGCCCAGTCTGGCTATGACTTGATGAAGGAGGCTATTCAGAGTTTGGGAGACCAACTGCCACCAGCATTTTTTGCAGCTAGCGATAGTTTAGCTATCGGTGCCCTCCGTGCCCTCCAAGAAGCTGGAATCAGCCTGCCAGACCGCGTCAGCCTTATTTCCTTTAACGATACTAGTCTGACCAAGCAAGTCTATCCTCCCCTCTCCAGCATCACCGTCTATACCGAAGAAATGGGCCGAGCAGGTATGGATATTCTTAACAAAGAAGTACTCCACGGTCGCAAAATCCCTAGCCTGACCATGCTGGGTACCAGACTGACTTTAAGAGAGAGTACTCTGCCATAACTCCACAAATTAAACATGACAAAAAATCCTAATAGAGAGTCTCACATCTCCATTAGGATTTTCTTTTTTAATCCATCACAATCATAGACTTAATGGTCTTACGTTCATCCATATCTTTGTAGGCTTGGTCGATATCTTCCAGTTTATAACTTGAAGTAAAGACGCGACCTGGATTGATATCACCATCAAGGACGGCTTTTAGTAAAAATTGCTTATCGTATGTTGTAGCAGAAGCTGCCCCACCTGCTACAGAGATATTTTGCATAAATGTCGAACCAAGAGCACGATTATTATAGTGTGGGACTCCTACAAATCCCATACGCCCTCCATTATGGAGAACACCTAGCGCCTGTTCTACAGCAGCCTCCGTACCAACACATTCAAGTGCTGCGTCCGCTCCGCCACCGAGGATTTCACGCACCTTGGTAATTCCTTCTTGACCGCGTTCAGCTACAACAGCTGTCGCACCTGACTCCAGAGCCATCTTTTGACGATCTTCATGACGGCTCATAAGAATAATTTGCGATGCTCCACGCATTTTAGCTGCGATGACAGCACATTGACCAACAGCCCCATCACCGATAACCACAACCTTATCCCCTTTTTGAACATTTGCAACACGCGCCGCATGATAGCCTGTTGGCATGACATCAGCAAGGGTCAAGAGGGACTTTAGCATACCTTCTGTGTAGTCAGAAGGTTGACCAGGGATTTTAACCAGCGCCCAGTTTGCATAGTGGAAACGGATATATTCCGCCTGAAAATCGCCCCCCAAGTTATTACCAATATGATTGTCGCAAGAACCGTCAAAGCCAGCAAGACAGGCATCACACTCACCACATCCATGGGTAAAAGGGACGATGACAAAGTCACCTGGTTTCACCGTCGTAATGGCTTCCCCAGTTTCTTCGACAATCCCAATCGCTTCGTGTCCACTATTTTTGTGTCCAGCTTTCGTTTCTGGATTACGGTACCTCCATAAATCTGAACCACAAACGCACGCACGAACCACACGAATAATCACATCATCCGCTTCTATTATTTGCGGACGTTCAATGCTAGCAAGTCCAACCTGACCTGCCTTTGTATATACTGCTGATTTCATTTAAAATTTTCCTTCCTTATAAAGTTTAATTTTGAGATTTAAACGATTTAAAGCTGTCTGTAGCTGAGACAAGCGCTCCTCTAATTTTTGCTTTTCCTCTTCTAAAATACCAAGCCTCTCCTCTCTCGTTTCATCTCCCTTTTGGTAGAGCGACATATAGTCAACTAAACTATCTACAGAGACACCCGCCGAACGAAAACACTTAATAAATTCCAGCGCTTCGATATCCTGATCTTGAAAATCACGAATCCCAGTAGCAGTACGAGTAATCGGTGGCACAAGACCAACCCGTTCATAATACCGAATCGTATCCGCTGAAATTCCCAACAAATCACTGGCAGATTTAATATTCACACGCTAACCTCCTCTCATTTCATTCACTGAGTTTAAGCTACTCTAACTCACTTATCTTATTATATAACTTTGAGTTGACTCCAAGTCAAGCATTTTGCACCTAATCGAAAAATTTTTATCATTAACAATCATATATCTGGAGTTTATACAATGCTCTTCTCTTACCAATTTTTGAAATATTTAAATAATAAAGAAATTACTCTATTCCAAATAAGATAGTACCCAAGTATTTTTCACTTTTTTCTAATGTTGATGCTCATAACTCCGTTCCAAGTCACACACCTTTCGCTTATGGGTTTGGTGAGTTTCTAGGTCAGCATCAATTTCAATGGTAATATTTTGAAAACCACAATCTTTTAGGAAAATTCGAATAGACTCTTTACAAGTTTCCATATGTTCCATTTCTTTTAGACAAACATGGACAATGGCATTTTTTTCCAAAGCATCCATAGTCCAGAGATTAAGCTGATTAAGGCTGGCCACATTGTCCAATCGCTCCAGGCCACTCTTTACTTGCTTGATATCAAGACCTTCTGGCACAGCATCCAAGAAAATCTTGAGTGTAGACCAAAAACGTGGAAGGGCTTTTGAAAGAATAAAGAAAGAAATGACAAGGGACAAAAGAGGATCTAGGATATACCAGTCCGTAAATCGAAGAACAATCGCCATCAGGATAACAGCTACCCACCCTAGCGTATCTTCCAGAAAATGCAGACTCAGAATAGACTCATTCTTTGTCCTTCCCTTACCAACCACCAGACTCGCTAACAGATTGATAGTAATCGCAATAATTCCTAACCAGAGAATCCCCTCATCATTGACTGGTTGCGGATGCAAAATCTTCGTGACATTTTCCAAAATGACTAGAACAGAGCCTGTTACGAGAATCACAGCTGTTACCAAGGCTCCTAGCAGGCTAAACCGCTTATAGCCCAAGGTGTACTGATTGTCTTCTTCACGATTGGAGATTGTTTCTAAAAAAGCTGATATTCCAATTGCAATCGCATCTACTAAGTCATGCACAGAGTCAGCAAGAACAGCGCTAGAACCAAATATTCCACCTGCAATAAACTCAACAATGGCATAAGTCAAATTTAAGAAAAAAGCCACCCAAACAGCATATTTTGCCTTCATATTTCTCATTCCTTTGTTATAATAGATTTATGAACACCTTGTTCATTATCATTATCCACTAAAACTCAAAGAAAGGATAGAAGCAAAACGTCAGCTTTATTCAGTTCTGAACAATTTGCCTTAAATGTCCATATGACTAACATTGACCGCCGTATCAGCAAAACCAAAAAAGCCATCTATCAAGCTTTTATACAACTTTTGAATGCTAAGGGCTACGAGGCCACTACTGTTCAGGATATCATTGATCTCGCAGATGTGGGAAGATCCACCTTTTACTGTCACTATGAAAGTAAGGAGCTTCTTCTGGACCAGCTCTGCCGCTACCTCTTCCATCATCTTTTTGAAAGAGAGCAAGCCATTTCAACCGAGGACTACCTCGCCCACCTCTTTCTGCATTTTCAGAAAAACCAAGACCATATCACCAGTCTACTATTCTCCAAAAATGACTATTTCCTCCGTCAACTACAGAGAGAGCTTGAGCACCACGTCTATCCCATGCTGGCTGCTGATTTGAAGCAAACTCACCCAAGTCTACCTACTTCTTACCTCCAACACTTGGTCGTGTCCAACTTTATCGAGACATTGACCTGGTGGCTCAAAAAAGGTCAAGATTTCACAGACCAGGAAGTTGTCCAATTTTATCTAGACCTTCTCATTCCTAAAAATTGAATATAGAGTAAAGCTCAGTTGTCTTATTTCTAGGTTACTGAGTTTTTTATCTTTTCAACAACAAAAGAGGACCCGCCGATCCTCTTTTTCATACTATAAATCCTTGATTATCAACTATATCTGTTTTAATCGAAATCTCAAAACAGCACTTTCAAACATCTTTTCCTAGTTAAGTAAATCAGTATTCTGCTTAGCTGCCTTGCTCCATTGATACCAACCAACTAGACTGTTAATGAGATAAATTAGATATTTCCCTTGAATTTGCAGGCTTTCTCCCCACCAGAGATAGATTGAAAAAACATTGGTAGCCGCCCAGAATATCCACTGTTCACGGTAAACAGCTGTCATGAGGATTTGCCCTACCCCATTGGTTGCATCTGTGATTGAATCACGATAGGGACGATTGGCACCAATAGACTGATAAATGAAGCCAAAGGCCAACCACCAAAGCACACTAATGGAAAGATACTTTGTCCAGCCCTTGCCGTCCAGTTTACGCGCGACAAACTCCTGCTTTTCCTTCTTAAACTGTGCCTGATAAATCCAAACTAGAAGTCCAATTGGCTGCATGACTGTGAAGTAAAGTGTCGTCAGCACCTCACCATAAAAGCCTTTCTGTAGGGCCAAAATAAGGTAAATAACAGAGTTAATCAAGCCAAAAAGATAATTACTTGCTCGACCTTCCGATACAAAGATTACACAGATAATCCCTGTCAAGCTACAAATCATCCCAATCCAGTCAACAATACGATGTTCGTAAACCAACTCCAGCCAGAGAGGAAAACTTCCTAAAACCAGCAAATAAATCCACTGGGCAAAACTACGATGGGCAAAGAGGTCATCCCAGATAGCCTTCATAGTTCCTGAAAATCCTAAATCAGCCATAGCCGCAACCATACGACGGTAACCACCTGACATTTCACCTAGGGTTGTTTTGATATTTTCAATTTTCTTTTGCAAATAAGTATGCATCATTTCTCCTTTTGTTTTTAAAGAGCCGTGTCTGGATAGACTTTCGGACGCAACGCTCTATTAGATAATGAACTGCCTATACACAAGATTTCTAACCTTAGTCGACATGAGCTGAAACCCCTTATTTGTTAAGTAGTTCACAAAATATTATACACCTATTTTATGAATAGTCAACTGTCTTTACAGTAAAATTTTAGAAAATCATGAAAATTTTCTCTTTCTTTCCATTTTAAGTGACATTCAGTCATTCTCACATCAAAAAAGCCCAGACGACATTGTCTGAGCGTTCTTCTATATAATCGTTTAACCAAGTTGAGTTTAGCTTTTCAAGCTATTTCTTCAACAAACCTTGTTCTTGTAGAAACTCCTTGGCTACTTGTTCTGCTGACTTGCCTTCAACACCGACTTGGTAGTTGAGCTGGCTCATCTGGCTTTCAGTAATTTTACCAGCCAATTTATTGAGAACTGTTTCCAACTCTGGATGTTTCTTGAGAAGAGCTTCTTTCATCAGTGGAGCCCCTTGATAAGGTGGGAAGAGTTGTTTGTCATCTTCCAATACCTGTAAATCATAACGTGCCAATTCCGCATCAGTCGAATAAGCGTCCGTGATTTGAATATCGCCTGACTGAATTGCCTGATAGCGAAGAGCTGGTTCCATGGTCGCCACATTGAGATTGAGACCATACATTGACTGCAAGCCCTTATTTCCATCCTCACGGTCATTAAACTCGAGAGTAAAGCCTGCCTTCAACTGTCCTTCTACTTTTTTCAAGTCCGAAATGGTCTTCAAGCCATATTCTTGAGCAATCTTTTTCGGAACAGCTACAGCGTAGGTATTTTGATAAGACATGGGTTTGAGATAGGCTAGATGATCCTGTTTGGCAATGCCATCACGCGCCACCTGATAAACCTGATCTGGCTCATGACTAACTTTCGGTGATGGTTGAAGTAGACTTTCAGTCACCGTACCGGTAAATTCAGGATAGATGTCAATATCGCCTTTTTTCAAAGCTTCATAGAGGAAACTTGTTTTCCCAAAATTCGGTTTAACAGTCGCAGTCATACTGGTATTTTCTTCAATCAGCAACTTATACATATTGGCCAAAATTTCTGGTTCTGGACCCAATTTTCCAGCAATCACCAAATTTTCTTTCTCTTTTTGAGCCAAAAGGGCTGGACTATAAGACAGACCGAGCAATAAGGTCACCAAGGCAAAACCAGAGAAAATCGTCCGCAATTTTGCTTTTTCCATCACTTTTAGCAGGAAGTTAAAGGCAATAGCTAGCACCGCAGAAGAAAGTGCCCCAATCAGAATCAGACTGGCATTATTACGGTCAATTCCCAAAAGAATAAAGGAACCCAGTCCCCCTGCACCAATCAAGGCCGCCAAGGTTGCTGTACCGATAACCAATACTGCTGCTGTCCGAATCCCAGACATGATAACAGGCATGGCAAGTGGAATTTCAAACTTCTTGAGACGTTCCCATCTAGTCATACCAAAGGCAATCCCAGCCTCCTGTAGACTCGGATCAATTCCCTTCAGCCCAGTGATGGTATTTTGCAAAATAGGGAAAATCGCATAAATCACTAGCGCTGTCAAAGCCGGCAAGGTTCCAATTCCCATCAAGGGGATAAAGAGTCCCAACAAGGCCAGTGACGGGATAGTCTGGAAAATCCCTGCAATCTGCAAGACCCAGTCGGCCAGCTTCTCATGATAGCGAAGAGAAACAGCCAAGGGAATCGCGATAAAAATAGCTAGTAATAAGGTCAACAGTGACAACTGCAAATGTTGAGATAGAGCTGTCAACCAATCGCTAAAACGATCCTCAAAAGTTGCAATTAAATTAGTCATGAACACTACCTCCAAACAAGTCTGCTACAAATTCTGTGGCAGGAGCTTTTAAAATAGTCTCGGGATTCGCTACCTGGCGAATTTCTCCATCCTGCAAGACAGCAATACGGTCCGCCAACTTCAAGGCTTCATCCGTATCATGGGTCACAAAAATCGTTGTCATCCCAAACTCTTTATGCAATTCTTTAGTCAGAACCTGTAACTGTTTTCTCGAAATAGCATCCAAGGCTGAAAAAGGTTCATCCATGAGGAGAATCTTAGGCTGACCAATCATAGCACGGACAATACCAACCCGTTGCTGTTCTCCACCAGATAATTCACTAGGCAAACGATGCCCATACTCAGCCACTGGTAAACCAACCTTAGCTAAAAGCTCTTCTGTTTTCTGAGCAATTTCTTCCTTAGTCCAGTCCTTCATCTCAGGAATCAGGGCAATATTTTCCGCAACCGTTAGATTGGGAAAGAGAGCAATGGCTTGTAAAACATAACCAGTAGACAGACGAAGCTCACGCTCATCATAGTCTTTGATGCGCTTGCCATCCATATAAATATTTCCATCAGTCGGTTCCAAGAGACGGTTAATCATCTTGATCATGGTCGTCTTACCGGACCCAGAAGGCCCTACTAAAACCATAAATTCCCCATTCTCAATCCGTAAATTAACATCTCTCAAGACATCTTTTTCTGTGTAACGTAAAGCTACATTTTTGTATTCAATCATTCTGTATCCTCATTTAAAACTTCCCTCGATTGGTCAAGTCTTCTACCTTAGGCATAACTTCCTTATTGCCCCAATGCTCAAAAATTTTCCCGTTCTCTAAACGGAAGATATCGTACTGGGCATAAGCAAGGCCATCAATCTGAGTCTGACCATAGCTAACCACATAGTTTCCTTGTCCTAAGAGTTGGAAAACAAAGTCAAAAGTGGCCTTTACTTATAAACAGCTAATTTGCTCCATTTTAAACCTCATTTTCCTCCTCTTTCAGATTAGCCAAAATTCTTTCTTGAAAGGCTTCAAACTGACAAATTTCTTCCTCTGAAAATCCTTTGTAAAAGATCGTATCCAATTTCTGACTGACACGATGTCCCACTTCTTTCTGGGACTTGCCTAACTCCGTTAAAACTAAATACTTCTTACGCTTGTCTTTTCCACACGGACTAACAATTACAAGCTTTTGTTCCTCTAGCTTTTTTATCATAGTCGTCAGCGTATTATTTGCAAGCCCAGTCGCAAGCGCAATATCTGTCGCAGTTGCGCAACCAGTTTCACTATTCCATAAAACCGCTAAAATCTTCCCCTGTTCACCCCTATAAAGAGCTTCAGGGTCTTGACTCAGTAACTTTTGAAAAATCCGCCCATTCAACAAACGAATATGATGGGCTAGCAAATGACTATCTTTCATAACACCTCCAATTTATTTCGATATCGAAACGAATAAAATAATTGTAACACTTGTCCTTTCAACTGTCAACTATTTCGATGTAGAAATAATTTTTGATAATGATTTACATCACCATACTCCGGTTCAACTAACTTTTAACGAGAGTTTCTAAACTCCTTCGTCCTCCAGTCTACAAAAGCCTTCCATCCGTACTATCCTATATTTTATGATGGGACATGTTTTTCCTATCAGACCATTTATTTTAAAGATAGAAGTAAATCATAATTACTTCCATCTGTTCTTTTATAGTATATTGAAGTTGGACTAGGGCACTGTATCTTCTAAAACATTGATAGAAAGCGATTTGAATTTCCCAATCAATTTGTTCGTATTTAATTTCACCTTACCCTATCTTTCTCATAGCACCCTTCAAACAGCCTATCCCCTACCGTTTGACGATTCCTCACTTCGCTCCACTTCCATTACAGAAGTTTCTTCACTACTATAGTCTCGGCTAACTTCTCATGATTCCTTGTTACTACTATTTGAACGCTCACGAGATAGGTCTTACAAAAAAATGCTTTGATCCACAATGGAATCAAAGCATTTTAAAGAACTCCCCGTACATAAGGGCAGAAGCTGCGGTTCCTCTGTACTTGGTTTCTTCTCTCTTGATAAAACGAGCCAAGTTGAGCAACTCAGGTGCCGGATGTTTGGGATTTAGGAGCAATTCATGATTGACCAGGCCTGAGAGACGAACTGCCAGCAATTGCTCATTTGTAGTAGGCAGTTTTTTAGCAGTCTCTAGGAGAGCAGCAACTAAATCTTCACTCAAATCATGTCGAGCATGATTGTAAAGATCTTTTATAAGGCTTTCTAGGTTTGGTTCTACCATCCCTACCACCTCCTTAAGTTTAATAATTTTTAATCAAATCAACCGTTGAACGATCCAATTTTTTCACCAAGGCTTGCAAGAAAGCTTGAGCTTCTAGGAAGTCATCCATAGCGTAGAGGGTTTGGTGAGAATGGATATAACGAGCGCAAACACCGATTGTTGTAGATGGGACACCACCATTTTTCAAATGAGCTGCGCCAGCGTCTGTTCCGCCTTTACCACAGTAGTATTGGTACTTGATTCCAGCTTCTTCAGCAGTTGTCAAAAGGAAATCTTTCATTCCTGGGAGAAGCAAGTGACCTGGATCGTAGAAACGAATCAAGGTTCCATCTCCAATCTTGCCTTGACCACCGTAGACATCACCAGCAGGTGAGCAGTCAACTGCTAGGAAAACTTCTGGGTCAAACTTAGTTGTAGATGTATGAGCACCACGAAGACCAACCTCTTCTTGGACATTAGAGCCAAGATAGAGTTCATTTCCCAGTTTTTGACCTGACAGAGCTTCCGCCAACTCGCTAACCATAAGAACACCGTAGCGGTTGTCCCAAGCTTTTGAGATGATATTTTTCTCATTGGCCGTCAAGATTGCAGAACTATCTGGTACGATGGTGTCGCCAGGACGGATGCCAAAGCTTTCTGCCTCAGCCTTGTCCGCAAAACCGCCATCAAAGACGATATCTGCAATAGCAGGCATGGTTGGTCCACCCTTTCCACGAGTCAAATGTGGAGGAACAGAGCCTGAAATCACTGGAATTTCACGACCATCACGAGTCAAGAGTTTGAAACGTTGGCTGCTAACCACCATAGGATTCCATCCACCGATTTCTACCACACGAAAGGTACCATCTGGCTTTATTTCGCTGACCATAAAACCAACTTCATCCATGTGAGAAGCGACCAAGACGCGCGGCGCATCCGCTGCTTCTGAATGCTTGATACCAAAAATACCACCTAAGCCATCTGTCACCACTTCATCCACGTGCGGTGTCAACTTTTCACGAAGATAAGTACGGACAGGCGCTTCATGACCTGAGATCGCAGCAAGTTCTGTTACTTCTTTGATTTTTGAAAATAATGTTGTCATTTCAGTTCCTTCTTTCTTTCATCCATTTTACCACTTTTTATAGGAGAAGGATAGCGGGAAGGTGGATTTCTAAATTAGTATCTTAGTCTTACTGTATCTTAGAAAAGGATAGTATTCTCTTGTATATGTGATGAAAGCTAAGAACTATTCCAAGACAAACCTAATTATAAATAAACGTACAAAAAAATAATTTATAATAAAAACGTTCATATTTTCATGATTTACAGAATATTTTCGGTTGTTTTTCAATTGTTTTCAATAAAAATATTGACAAAAATATTAAATAATGATATTTTTAATACAAGGAGGAATTAAATATGAACATCTTATTGATAAACGGATATCAAAAACATGATTTCTGTAAAGGCGAACTTAACTTTAGCTTATACAATATTTTTTTAAATAAATTACGGCATCATCATAATGTACAGCTATCTTCAGTAGAATCATATGATATTATTGATGAAAGAAATAAGTTTTTATGGGCTGACCTAATTATTTTTCAATTCCCAATTTATTGGTTTAATGTTCCAGGAAAATTAAAATTGTATCTTGATAATGTATTTGAATATGGGCAGTTTTACTCATTTGCTGATAAATATGGAACTGGTGGACTCATGAAAGGGAAAGAATATATTATATCTTCAACATGGAATGCACCAGAATATACTTTTAATGATTCCAATGAATTTTTTAATGGTAAAAGTGTAGACGAAATTCTAATATCATTTCATAAAGCAATGGAGTTTTGCGGATTTACACAAAGAGAAACTTTATCATTTCATAATGTAGTAAAGAAACCTAACTTTGAACAATACAAAGCAAAACTAGAACAATACATTGATGACAAAATTAACAAATAATTAGTTTTAATATTAAAAAGGTGAAAATGTTAACAATATTCAACTTTAAAAATAAATTAAGTATTCATGAACAATTAGATCTGTTAAAACTTTTCAATGAAGGAAATGTTAAAACAGAATTAATTATTTCGCCAATAATACCTGTTAACGACAATGAATATTCTTTTTCAATTGCTTCGCAAAATATTGCTATAAAGGGGCGAAATGTTGGTGATTTAACCTGTGAACATCTCAATTACTATAATATAAAATATGCATTTGTCGGCCATCTAGAACGACAAAAATTCTTAAATGAAACTAAAAATATCATTCGTTCAAAAATAAAACAGACAATAGTTGGAAATATAACTCCTATTATTTGTTTTGGCAAAAATAAAAATTATATTGCTGAGATACATCAACTTTTATCAGGAATTCAATTTCAAGGAAAAGAAATTATTATAGCATATGAAATTCTAAGTGCAACATTGAGTGGAAAAAAGGACTACAGTTTAGAAGAAATTTCTAATCATTTAACTATGCTAAAAAGGTATTTGTTCATATCTAGTCAAATATATAATTTTAAATATAAATTAGTATTTGGAGGAGGTCTACAATGTAAAGACATCCCTGAAATTATTAAATTAGGATTTGATGGAGTATTGATTGGAGATCGAACAAATACGTTATTAGAAGTATTTAATTTTTTAAATCAAAAAGAATTTTCCAACTAGTAAAAAATAAAAAAAGGAAAAAATCATGACCAAAACAATTCTTGTTACAGGTGGAGCTGGCTACATTGGCTCCCATACCGTTAAAGCTCTTTTAAATGCTGGCTATCAGGTGCATGTCCTCGATAATCTCTCTACAGGAAATCGTTCAGCTGTAGATAGTCGTGCTAGCTTTAAAAAACTGGATGTTTATGATTCTAGTGCCCTAAAAGCTTACTTAGAAGAAAATCAGATTGATGCTGTTCTCCATTGTGCGGGTGAGATTGTTGTGAGCGAAAGTATTGAAAATCCAAGTAAATACTTCACTGCCAATGTTGCTGGTATGAACCAAGTTCTCAAAGTCTTATCTGAAGTTGGCATTCAAAAAATCATGTTCTCTTCGACTGCTTCTCTCTATGGTAATAACTGTATCGACAAGCCAGCAACTGAAGATACCCTGCTCGACCCTGTCAACCCTTATGCTGAGACAAAACTGATGGGTGAACGAATGATTTACTGGATGGCCAATCGCTACGACTGGAAATATGTCATTTTCCGTTACTTTAATGTTGCTGGGGCTGAAATGGATGCTTCAAACGGTCTCCGTGTGAAAAATCCAACTCATATCATTCCCAACATCAACAAGACCGCATTGGGACAAAATGATAGCCTCAAAATATTTGGAGATGACTACGATACACGTGACGGTTCATGTATTCGAGATTACATTCATGTCTTGGACCTTGCACAGGCTCATGTTAAAGGGATGAATTACCTCTTCCAAGAAAACAGTTCTTCTCAAATCTTTAACTTAGGAACTGAAAAAGGCTATACCGTCAAAGAAATCTTTAAAACTGCTGAAGAATTACTGAATCAAAAAATATCACACGAAATTGTTGCTCGCCGTGCTGGTGACCCAGCTAGCGTCCTAGCAGACGCCTCAAAAGCTAAAAAATATCTTGATTGGAAAGCTAGCTACTCTCTTGAAGATATTATTTTATCGGATTATCATTGGCGTGTTAAAGAAGGCAAAAACATTTTGGAATAGGATAACAAAGGAGAAAGGCTTGGCGCTCTCTCCTTGTTTTATTTATTAAATTGTCAGAAAATTTATTGACAGATTAAAGAAATCGTGTTACAGTAATATCCGCAGGTATCTTTCAATACCAAATCTACATGAAAGGATGGGGTATGAAACTTTCTCATTATTTAATTGGCTTACTTCTACTCCTAGTCTTTCTCTCTATTAGCATTGGAACCAGTGATTTTTCATGGGGAAAGCTCTTTGCACTGGATCATGAAACTTGGCTTCTCTTTCAAGAGTCCCGTCTCCCAAGAACTATCAGCATTCTCCTGACCGCCTCTAGTATGAGTATGGCAGGACTTCTCATGCAGACTATCACTCAAAATCAGTTTGCTGCTCCAAGTACAGTTGGAACCACTGAAGCTGCCAAACTAGGAATGGTATTGAGCCTCTTTGTCTTTCCATCGGCTAGTCTGACTCAAAAGATGGTCTTTGCTTTTGTTTCATCCATCGTATTTACTCTCTTCTTCCTAGCCTTTATGACTATTTTTTCTATAAAGGAAAGGTGGATGTTGCCTCTGATTGGGATCATCTATAGCGGGATTATCGGCTCTGTCACAGAAGTTATCGCCTATCGTTTCAATCTGGTTCAGAGTATGACTGCCTGGACCCAGGGCTCCTTCTCCATGATTCAGACCCATCAGTATGAGTGGCTCTTCTTAGGCCTCATCATCCTGATAGCCGTTTGGAAATTATCACAAACCTTCACCATCATGAATCTAGGAAAAGAGACTAGCGAAAGTTTGGGGATTTCCTACTCCCTACTTGAAAAACTGGCCCTCTTTCTGGTGGCACTAACGACTAGTGTCACCATGATTACCGTGGGTGGCTTGCCATTTCTCGGGGTCATCGTTCCCAATCTTGTTCGCAAGCACTATGGAGATAATCTAAGTCAGACCAAACTCATGGTCGTACTGGTTGGTGTCAATCTGGTCCTAGCCTGCGACATCCTCTCTCGAATCTTGATTCGGCCCTATGAGCTGTCTGTCAGTCTTCTACTAGGAATCATCGGTAGCCTCGTCTTTATCCTACTTCTATGGAGAGGGGGACGAAGAGATGCAGTTTAAAAGCAAACATACCAAGCTCTTCTGCCTTCTCATTATTCTGGCCATCGGAGCTTGTCTCCTCTACTTTTGGCCTATCACCCAGCTGTCTGCCTTTGCTTGGAAGTTGCGTTCCCAAAAGATAGTTGTTTATCTCTTAGTAGCCATCGCGACAGGGATTTCGACTATTAGTTTTCAAACCCTTACGGAAAATCGCTTCCTGACGCCAAGTATTTTGGGAATCGAATCCTTCTACGTCCTACTACAAACCCTGCTACTGGTTTTTGAAAGCAAGTTTCTTCAACTTGACAAGTCTCCTATCTTAGAATTCCTAGTTTTACTTCTTGTCCAATCCCTCTTCTTTCTTGCCTTGCAAGGCTACTTGAAGACACTGATGAAACAAGATCTGGTCTTGATCCTGCTGATCTGTCTAGCCCTCGGAAGTCTCTTTCGAAATATCAGTACCTTCCTCCAAGTCCTGATGGATCCAAATGAATACGATAAACTGCAGAACAGTCTCTTTGCTTCCTTTCAGCATCTCAACACTTCCATCCTAGCCATCGGCTCTCTGATTATCCTTGCTTTGACAATCTTTTTCTTTCGGAAAGCAGTCATTTTGGATGTCTTGCACCTACAAAGAGAAACGGCTCAGATATTGGGACTCGATGTTGAAAAAGAACAGAAAGAACTCCTCTGGGGCATCGTGCTTTTGACCTCAACGGCCACTGCCTTGGTAGGGCCTATGGCCTTCTTCGGCTTTATGCTGGCTAACCTCACCTACCTGATTGTCAAAGACTATCGGCACAAGTTACTCTTTATCGTAGCCATTATGGTTGGATTTATTAGCTTAACCTTGGGGCAAGCCCTGATTGAACGAGTCTTTGCACTGGAAATTCGCATCAGCATGATCATCGAGAGCGTAGGTGGTCTCTTATTCTTTATCTTACTCTACAGGAGGGCGCGTCAGTGAAACTGGAAAACATTGACAAATCCATTCAAAAACAGGATATTTTGCAAGGCATTTCGCTTGAAGTCAGTCCTCAGAAACTGACAGCCTTTATTGGTCCAAATGGTGCTGGAAAATCGACTCTCCTCTCCATCATGAGCAGACTAACCAAGAAAGATCAGGGAATTCTCAGTATCAAAGGACGTGAAATCGAGAGCTGGAATTCACAAGAACTAGCTCAAGAACTGACCATCCTAAAGCAGAAAATCAATTACCAAGCCAAATTGACGGTTGAAGAACTGGTCAGCTTTGGACGTTTTCCCTACAGCCGAGGTCGACTGAGACCAGAAGATTGGGAAAAAATCCGAGAAACTCTGGACTATCTGGAACTGACCAACTTAAAAGACCGCTACATCGATAGCCTGTCTGGAGGCCAGCTCCAACGGGTCTTTATCGCTATGGTACTGGCCCAGGATACAGACTTTATCTTGCTAGACGAACCACTCAACAATCTCGATATCAAGCAAAGTGTTAGTATGATGCAGATTCTCAAGCGACTGGTGGAGGAACTCGGGAAAACCATTATCATCGTCCTCCACGATATTAACATGGCCAGCCAGTATGCGGATGAAATTGTCGCCTTCAAGGACGGCCGAGTCTTTCGCAAGGGAAGAACCGATCAAATCATGCAAGCTGATCTGCTCAGTCAACTTTATGAGATTCCTATCACGCTAGCTGATAGCAATGGCAAAAAGATTTGTATCTATAGCTAGTAACTCAGAAACTCGAGTTAGAGAACCTTCAGTCTCTTAGTCAATAAAACCTAGAGACTCCCTACATCGTTATCATATTTTAAAAAGGAGAAATCATGAAAACATCCCTTAAACTTTATTTCACTGCCCTAGTGGCTAGCTTCTTGCTCCTACTTGGTGCATGTAGTACAACCTCAAACTCAAGTACCAGCCAGTCGGAGACAAGTAGCTCTGCTCCAACAGAGGTAACCATTAAAAGTTCACTAGGTATAGTCACACTTTCAAAAGTCCCTGAAAAGATTGTGACCTTTGACCTCGGTGCTGCGGATACTATTCGCGCTTTAGGTTTTGAAAAGAATATCGTCGGAATGCCTACAAAAACTGTTCCAACTTATCTAAAAGACCTAGCTGGAAAAGTTAAAAATGTTGGTTCTATGGTTGAGCCAGACCTAGAAGCCCTTGCTGCTCTTGAACCAGACCTAATTATCACTTCACCACGTACCCAAAAATTCGTAGATAAGTTCAACGAAATCGCTCCGACTGTTCTCTTCCAAGCAGGCAAAGATGACTACTGGACTTCTACCAAGACTAATATCGAATCCCTAGCAAGCGCCTTTGGTGAAACTGGTACACAGAAAGCCAAGGAAGAATTGGACAAGCTAGACAAGAGCATCCAAGAAGTCGCAACTAAAAACGAAAGTTCTGACAAAAAAGCCCTTGCTATCCTCCTCAATGAAGGAAAAATGGCTGCCTTTGGTGCCCAATCTCGTTTCTCTTTCTTGTATCAAACCTTGAAATTCAAGCCAACTGACACTAAATTCGAAGACTCACGCCACGGACAAGAAGTCAGCTTTGAAAGTGTCAAAGAAATCAACCCTGACATCCTCTTTGTCATCAACCGTACCCTTGCCATCGGTGGTGACAACTCAAGCAACGATGGCGTCCTAGAAAATGCCCTCATCGCTGAAACACCTGCCGCTAAAAATGGAAAGATCATCCAACTAACACCAGATCTCTGGTATCTAAGCGGAGGCGGACTTGAATCAACAAAACTCATGATTGAAGACGCACAAAAAGCCTTGAAATAAGCTGCTTTAAACTCAATCACATCTTTACATGATAAAACGCATCCTATCAAGCTCACTCAAACCTGATAGGATGCGTTTTTATCATTTTATTAAAACCTTTTGCCCAACCTCATTCCCCTTCTTGATTCCGTTTGAGTGAAAAGTGATCTGGGACGGGGTCCTTACCTGTTTTCGACCAGGGATGGCAACGTAAAATCCGAGACAAGCCCATCAAAACACCCTTGAAGCCATGTTTTTCAATAGCCTGAATCATATAGTTTGAACAGGTAGGCTCAAAGCGACAAGAGGGTGGAAAGGCTGGTGAGATAAAACGTTGGTAAAAGCGCACAGGCGCGATTAAAATTCGTTTCATTATTTCTTGGTTACAGCCATGGTGTGTAGTTGGCTGATTTCTTTTTTATTAAGACGGCGGGATTCTCCCGGACGAAGACCTGTCAAGTCTAGGTGTCCGAAACGAGTCCGTGACAACTTGTCCACTTGGAGACCGACAGCTTCAAACATCTTTTTAACCTGGTGGTTACGCCCTTCATGGATGGTCAACTGCACCACAGAGCGGTTTTTAACTGGGTCCACTTTGAGAATCTCATAGACAGCCGGCTTGGTTTTCTTGCCATCAATCTCAAGTCCACGGGTTAAGGGGCGGAGATTATCCTTATTGGCCACACCTTTAACACGCGCGACATAAACCTTGTCAATCTCATTACGAGGGTGAATCATCTCATCCGTAAAATCCCCATCATTAGTCAAAATCAAAACTCCTGATGTATCCCAATCCAAACGACCTACAGGGTAGATGCGCTCCTTCACGTTAGGCAAGAGGTCGACAACAGTCTTACGCCCCTTGTCATCTGTCACACTGGAAATGACACCGCGTGGTTTGTTAAGCAGATAGTAAACCTTTTCTTCGTTGTAGATAGGCTGGCCTTCAACTTCGACCTTGTCGCCTGACTTGATGGTCGTTGCTAGTTCACGTACCACTTGGCCGTTAACCGTCACCAAACCTTGCTTGATCAGCTCTTCTGCTTTTCTCCTACTGGCCACACCTGCGTGGGCAATATACTTATTGATTCTCATCTTCTTCTATCCTTTCACCAAATAATTGGCTTTCTTGGGCTTGAATCTCAAGCTCATCAATCACTGGTAATTCTTCTAAATGGTTTATCCCCATGTAATCTAGGAAATAATCTGTAGTCACATAGAGGTTGGGGCGACCCAACACTTCTTTTTTCCCGTCTTCTCGTATCAAGTCAAAGGCCTGCAACTTTGCCAAGGCCCCACTCGAGTTAACCCCACGGATGGCATCAATCTCTATCCGTGTGATGGGCTGTTTGTAAGCAATGATGGACAAGGTCTCAAGGGCAGCCCGAGATAAACTCTGGTTGATAGGTGCCTTAGAGTATTCCTTCAAAATCTCTGCAAATTGAGGTTTGGTCACCAATCTATAAGCGCCCCCTGTCTCAATCAGAGCCAAACTGGAATCTGGGTCCTTTTCATACTTCTGAGCTAATTTTTCTAAACTCTGTTGGATGCCTGTCGGTGGCAGAGAGAGGAGTTCAGCTAACTGGCGGACTCTAATCCCATCTTCACCCGCTACAAACAAGAGCGCTTCTATTTTTGCTAAAGTACTCATCTTTCCTCTCTATCAAGTCTAGCTTTGGGCCACTTGACTTTCTTCCTTCTTTTCCATGAGATAAATATCTCCGAAACTCTCCTCTTGCACAAGAATCAGCTCCTGGGTTTTGATTAACTCTAGGGTTGCCAAAAAGAGGGTGATGACCTCTTGGACATTCTGGGCTTCCTTAAACAAATCCTGCAAGCGCAATTGATCTCGTCCAGTCATGGACTCTTTCACGATGACCATCATATCCTCAATCTTATACTCATCCCGCAAGATAGTCGTGTGATTCTGTGCAAACTCCTCTTTTTTCTTGGCTAGGATATTTGAAAAAGCCAAAAAGAGGTCAATGGTCGTCTTGTCATGCACAAGCTCCGCATCTTCGTAAATCAATTCTGTCGGTGCTTTGGAATAGTACTGGGCCCGATCTTGGTGCTTGGCTTCCAAATGCTCCCCCAAGAGCTTGAACTTGCGGTATTCTTCGATTTGAGAGAGAAGATCCTGCTCTAGGTTATCCTCCAAGTCGGTCACTTCTGCTACCTTTGGAAGGAGTTTGCGGCTCTTGATCAGCATGAGCTGACTAGCCATAACCATGTACTCCCCCGTCACTTCCAGACGCATGGCCTGCAGGGTTGAGACATAGGCTAGGTACTGTTCGATGACTTCCGTAATAGGCACATCGTAGATATCCATCTGGTACTTAGAAACAAGGTGCAAGAGCAAGTCCAGAGGCCCTTCAAAATCTTTTAGTTTAATATCCATTATCTATATTTTTCTATGGTCAGAACTGTTTTTAATCCTAATTTTTTTGCAATTTCGTACAAATCGACCTTCTTTTCTATTTGTCTTAGAATGAACTGTTCCCGTAGGGCTTGGGCTGATAGTGCTGGAAAACCTTTCTCCTTGACAAAAGCTTCTAACTGACGAAAGGCCCACTGACGAGAATAGGCTTTCCCTGCCCTTTCAAAAAGATAGGTCTGGCCCATCAAGGGCTCCAATTCTGAAAGCAAGGTCGTGGGAATGGTGATAATCCTCTGTTGGGAAGCCTTCTTGATTCGCAACACCTGAAAATCCAGATTGATATCCGCAACCTTGAGAGCTAAAATCTCACTTGGCAAGAGTCCCATTTCTAGGATTAAGAGCGCTAGCAAGCGTCCCTCTGGATAATCACTTTCCTGCCAAAAAGAGGCTAGGTTTAACAGTTCGGGTTTTACGGTCTTCTTTTCAGCTTGTTTGACTAATTCCAAACGATAAAAGCTATCCACTTCTCCTTTTTGATAGAGAAAGTAGAGAAATTGATTACAGGCCGAAGTCTTTCGCTTCTGGGCGCTGATTTTTAGATTGGCTAGCTGGGCTTGGTAAATCTTGAGACTGGTCTCCGAAATCCGCTCGCCCACAATGTCTAAAAATTGCTCCAAATCATACTTATAGGACTGCTTGGAATTGGCAGACAGACCCTGCTTTTCCTCTAAAAAGGCTGAAATCCTGTCTTTCATTTGCATCGAATCTCATATTCCTTACTAAAGTCATGCAAGAGGGCATTGACTGCCTTGAGGATAGACTTGCGCGTAATAATCCCTTGGAAAATTCCTGACGCATCCACAACCGGCAAGAAGGACTCATCTACCAGCTTGTGCAAGACCTCCGTAATGGTAAAATCAGGCGAGACGACCGCTACGTCCGTTTTGGTCATATGAACAATGTCCGTATCCGCCATGATTTCTTGACTCAAATCATGCTCCATCTGATAAGCCATAATATCTCTGAGCCCAATCGTCCCAACAAAGTGTTTTTCATCTGTCACAACAGGAACACGGGTATAGGTCATCTGACTGAGCAAGAGTGTCGCGTGATCTGCATTGTGAGTATCAATCAACACAGCTAGATTTTCAGCAGGGGTCAAAAAAGTTTCCTCCTGCCCCAACAAGAAAGTCTCAAACTCCTTGGCAATCATCGGCTAAACTCCTTGGACAAGCCCGGATACACCTCGTGGTCTCGTGTCAAAAAGTCCACTTTGAAATAACTGTCATCAATCTCCACACGAGCATAGAGACATTCTCTGATGGTCCCACGTGGTTGACTGATGGAACCTGGATTTAGAAAGAGGGTCTTGCCTTCCATCCAAGCGCTTGGCACATGCAAGTGACCATAAAGGCAGATATCAGCATTTTCTTCCTGAGCCCAGTAGTCCAACTTTTGAAAGTTGAAATTGATGTCAAACAAGTGACCATGGGTTTGGATAATCTTGGTCGAACCAAGCTCAGTCACCAAACGTTCTGGGTAGCCGGCGTAAAAGTCCATGTTCCCTTTAACAACGCGGATGCCCTCCCAAAGGGGAGAATCAGGACGCAGTTCAGAATCGCCGTTATGAAAAACGGCATCAACTTTGCCTACATAGCGATCACGGATTTCTTCCACAATCAAGCTATCGCCATGAGAATCGCTCATTACAATGATGGTTTGCTTTGCCATGATGGAAATACCTCCAAAAGTTTCTTAACGGCTAAGGCACGGTGAGATTGACTATTTTTTTCTTCAAGGGTTAACTCAGCTGAGGATTTGCCTGTCTCTCCCACAAGGAAGAGAGGGTCATAGCCAAAGCCATTTTCACCCTTGGGTTCAAAGTTAATGTAGCCAGGCCAGTCTGCTTCAACAACCAAACTTTCCTTGTTTGGACTGGCTACGACTAGGGTTGTATGGAACTGAGCCGAACGATCCTTGAGTTCAAAGACCATGGCCAATTCGTGCAAGAGCTTGGCATTGTTTTCACGATCAGTTGCTCCCACACCTGCGAAACGAGCTGACCAGACACCTGGCAAGCCACCAAGGACATCGACCTTGAGTCCAGAATCATCTGCCAGAACCATCTTGCCCGTTAATTGAGAAATAGTTTCTGCCTTGAGACGGGCATTTTCTTCAAAGGTCATGCCTGTTTCAGCTACTTCAGGCAAGTCAGGGTAGTCATTAAGATTTTCCACATCGTAGCCTAACTTGTCAAAGATAGCTCGGAATTCTTTGGTCTTGCCTTCGTTACGAGTCGCAATCAATAAGGTTTCTCTGACCTTGTTTGTCTCAAAGAAAGCTTCTACATCAACACCTTCTTTAGGCAATTCTACATGCAAGAGTTGCCCATTTTCAACCAAGAGCAAAGCCCCCTGACGTTGGATAACTTCCACATTTCGTCCCATTTCTTGGTTGAGGATATCTACCACAAAAGACAATAAACGGTAGAGAGAACCATAGCGTAAAACAGTAACAGAAACAGGAAAACCTCGATCCTCATCTCGAAATCTTTGGGCAAACTCCAATAGAGGAAAATCCAAGTCATCATCCGTCAACGTCCGGACGCCACCAAAAATACCATAGGACCCGACATACCAGTCCTGTTCATCCTTGTATTCATAAATTTTATTTGTCATAATTCTACATGCTCCACATGAATCTCTTTTTCCAGCCATTCTTCACCAATTTGTGCAAAACTTTGGCTGCTGGCTGTTGTGTAAAAACGGTGATGAAGTGGTCCAGCATCGCGACCACGATTGATTTCAAAATAATTAAGTAAGACTGAGATATCCCGTACACACTCTGCCCCACTATCAATGAGCTGAACTTTTGGCCCCATGACATTTTGAATAATGGGTCTGAGGAGCGGATAATGGGTACAGCCCAAAATCAGGCTATCCACCTTTCCAACCAAGGGACGCAGGGTTTCATAGACCACTTTCTTGGTGACACTGGTTGACAGAGCACCCGACTCAACCAAGGGAGCAAACTTGGGACAGGCCAAACTCTCCACCTGTAAGTCTGGATCCAGATCATGAATTTTCTGACGATAAATGTCTGATTGTACCGTCATGGGCGTTCCAATGACCCCGATTTTCCCACCTTGGCTAGACTTGATGGCTGCCGAAGCTCCTGGTAAAATTACACCCAAGACAGGAATGTCTAGTTGAGCCTTGATTTCTTCCCAGACGACCGCAGTCGCAGTATTACAAGCAATGACAATCATTTTGACATCCTTGGTCAAGAGAAAGTTGACCAACTGCCAAGTATATTCACGAATTTGCTCAGCAGGACGGGGACCATAGGGCGCCCGCGCCGAATCTCCAATATAGACGATTTCTTCATGGGGAAGCTGGCGCATGAGCTCGCGTACAACGGTCAAGCCCCCGACACCCGAATCCAAAAAACCAATTGGTCGATTATCCATACAGTCTTCCTTCTAGTCTTTTTTCTGATTGATAGTTCATTATGATTACTTATCTTTAAGAACTGAATGACAGCCTAATCAACAACTATCTCTCTTAATCATAATCAAATATCAATAGAATGCAAGGAAAAAGTCTCATCCCTAAACCCTTAGCCGACATAGTGAGAAGTCTGGAACTTTCATCCCAGACTTTTCCTTATTTATTTTTTCTTTTTATTGTTAGCAAGGGCTGCCTTTTGTTGGCGGATGATTTGGTGGTAAACTTGTTGTACCTTGGCTTCACTTGGTTTTTGACCATTTGCACTCAAAAGAGTACGAACTGCTTCAGCATTCAAACGTGGGTTGTCAGCAAATTCTTTTTCAATTTGCTTACGAACCAAGTACATTCCTCCAAGAGCTCCTCCTAGAAAAGCTAGCACAATCAATACAATTGCTAAAAGTAAATCCATCATTTTTCTCCTGTTTCTTTTTGAGTCTCTTTCATTATACCACAAACTAGCCACCCTGACCAGTTTGTTTTACGCTTTCAGAGATGGAATAGACAGCAAAAAGAACCCTGCTTTTCTGCGAAAGAGGGTTCCTTACTGAGTTTAATTTACATAGATAGCCAGTGTTTGATAGGGTCTGAGTAGAATTTTTTCAGACACTTCTGCATCTTCATAGTTTGAAAGTAAAATCTGTCCATTTTGGTAGGCTACTCGTAAGTCTGTTTCCACTTCTGTGACATAAAAATTATTGAGCCACATCTCAGCCTTTTTCTTTATCCCAAAACCAACTCATCACTAACTAAACTTTGGCCACTATTTTTCTGGAAGAGATGCATAAGGTCTTCAACTGTCAGATGCTTTTTCTCCTCTCCCTTAACATCAACCACAATCTTTCCTTGATAGAGCATAATGAGACGATTTCCGTACTCAATCGCATGGTTCATATCATGAGTAATCATCAAAGTCATCAACTGATGGTCTTCCACAATCTTTTGCGTCAAATCCATCACCATTTGACTCGTTTTCGGGTCAAGTGCTGCAGTGTGTTCATCCAAAAGCAAAAGTTTGGGTTTCACCAGAGCTGCCATGACTAGGGTCAAGGCCTGTCTTTGTCCTCCTGAAAGGTATTGAGTATCCACTTTCAAGCGATTTTCAAGACCAATATTCAACTCTTTCAAGGCTTCTTGGAACTGGATTCTATCCTTCTCCTTCACTCCCCAACCAAGCCCTCTCTTTTGCCCACGTCTCAAGGCAATAGCCATATTCTCCTCAATCGTCAAACGCGAAGCGGTTCCCATCTTAGGATCCTGAAAAACACGGGCAATATCCTTGGCTCTCTTTCTGACACTCAGATTTTTAATGGATTTACCTGCCAATAAAAGATCCCCTTCGTCTACAGATAGATTGCCAGCCAAGATATTCATCAAAGTGGATTTGCCTGCTCCATTTCCACCGATTACAGAGATAAAATCTCCCTCTTCAACTTCTAAATCTAATCCTTTGAGGACATGGTTCTCATTGACTGTCCCTGCTTCAAATGTCTTGTGGATATTTTCAAGTGTTAATAAACTTGCCATAACTTTTTCCTCCTATTCATTTCTCAATTTCAGACCACGAACCTTTAATCTCTTTTGTAATTCTGGCGCAAATAAAACCAAGGCAAGCAAGATTGCATTAAAAAGACGAACCAGGTTTTGATCTAGATTTGGAATTTCATAGATATTTAAAATAATCAAACGGTAAACAATAGCACCAATTCCGATAGATAACAGGCGACCTCCAATGGTCAAGTCGTGTATCAAGACTTCCGCAATAATCACTGCACTCAAACCAACAACGATAGTTCCTGTCCCAGAAGTCACATCTGAAAATCCATCATTTTGGGCGAACAAGGAACCACACAAGGCAATCAAACCGTTTGAAATCATGTAACCAACAATCTTCATGGTGTCTACATTAACCCCATTTGCCTCACTCATCGGAATATTGTCCCCAGTCGAACGCAAGACCAAGCCAATCTCCGTTTTCATCAACAGGGTCAAGACAAAACAAACAAGTAAGAGACAGGCTAAACTGAGTGAGAACACAGCTTCTTCATTTGTCAATCCCAAGCTAGCCAACTGTTTAAAGACAGTCGAAGAATCTCCCAAGGAAAGATTGGGCACACTTCCCATGATTTTAATATTGATTGAATAAAGCCCTGTCAAGGTCACAATCCCTGTCAAGAGGGCTGGAATTTTCATCTTGGTATGGAGCATTCCTGATACTAGACCTGCTACCATACCTGCCAGCAAAGCAAGTAAAGTCGCAATCCAAGGATTTGTCCCTGCCTGTATCTGAGATACGACGACAGCCGCCCCCAATGGAAAGGCTCCTTCAGCAGTCATATCCGCAATATCCAAAATACGGAAAGTCAAGTAGACCCCAATCGCCATAATCGACCACAACAAACCTTCTGATAAACTAGATAACACAAAATTCATCTTAAACCTCCTTATTCCTTGCCTTCTAACTTACTAATATCAATTCCTAGTGCACCTGCCATTTCTTGATTGGTATGCAATTCCAGTTTTTCAGGCAACTCAACTGCTATATTTTCTGGCTTCTCACCTTTTAAAACACGAATCAGCATGCGAGCTGTCTGTCTTCCCAATTCTTCATAATTGGTTCCGTAGTTATACAAACCACCAACAGCAATCATTTCTGTTGAACCACCGAATACCGGAACCTTGTGTTTAATAGAAACCTGCTTAACTGTTTCCATGGTTGACGAAATGATATTATCCGTTGGGACAAAAACCATATCCACCTCTGCCATCAAGCTTTCTGCAGCCGCCTTGACGTTGTTACTGTCCAAGATTGTTTTTTCAACAACGGTAAAGCCTTTTTCTTCCAGAAGTCGCTTAGCTTCATCCTTTTGGACAACTGAGTTTGGTTCGCTCTGAGTATAGAGGATTCCAATCGTTTTAGCTTTTGGCAACACTTTCTTTATCAAATTGATTTGGGTTGAAATGGCATCTGATGACTGATCGCTTGTCCCAGTTACATTGCCCCCAGGATGTTCTCTTGACTCAACCAACTTGGCACTGACAGGATCTGTTACCGCTGAAAAGATAACCGGTGTCGTTTGTGTTGTATTAGCCAAGCTCTGAGCAGAAGGCGTTGCGATGGCTAGAACAACATCACTAGATTCTGCTAGTTGCTGGGAAATAGTTTTTAGATTTCTTTGTTCTCCCTGTGCATTTTGCAAATCAATCTCAATATTTTTCCCCTCAACATAGCCTTGTTTGGCTAGCTCATCCACAAAACCTTCTCTAGTAGCGTCCAAAGATTGATGAGTAATAAACTGCGAAATACCGATACGAATTACATCTTTTTTCTTATCTACCTTCAACTGATGCAAACTAATCAGAGAGGTTAAGAGGATCCCCACTACCAAGAGGGGTGCTAGCAATTTTCGAACAACTTTCATAATGAAACTCCTTCTCAGAAAAGATAATACTCAATGAAAATCAAAGAGCAAACTAGGAAACTAGCCGCAGGCTGTACTTGAGTACGGCAAGGCGACGTTGACGTGGTTTGAAGAGATTTTCGAAGAGTATAAAACAAAAAACCGCCTAGATAATACCTAAACGGATGCTTGAAATAATCTAACAAGTTACAACTTAGCTAGTCCATTTAGATATTCATCTATATGGACCACAATCAAAAATCTTAGCCACATAGATACAAACAAATTGCTTGAACTGTTTGCATCCATGGTGACATGTCTACAAACACTATCTAAAGTAGCTAAAGTAAAAGTTTTGATTCATCGTTACAGCTTGTTTCTTATTCATTTCTTTTTCTGCTTTCTTTTTTGATGTTTCCTATCTTACCACCTTTTTCATTAGTTGTCAAGATTTTTTCAGAATTTTTTAAAATTTTTCGAAAATTCTTTCACGGCGCTTTCAAAGTTTTTCAAATCAGTCCAACAAAAAAGGTTTATAATTTCCATAAAATTGACATGGAAATTATAAAACCATTATTAGTTTAGTCCTTGTTGATAACGTGCCAATTCGGCTTGGTTAGCCCAAACATAGTGACCTGGACGGATTTCAACCATAGATGGCTTATCAGTCTCATAGTCGTGTTGACTTGGGTCATAAACCTTCAAGACCTTCTTACGTTCCAAGATTGGATCTGGAATTGGTACAGCTGAAAGCAAGGCCTGAGTATATGGGTGAATTGGATTGTTAAACAATTCTTCTGTTTCTGCAACCTCTACAATAACACCTTTGTAAATAACTGCGATACGATCTGAAATAAAACGAACAACCGACAAGTCATGGGCGATGAAGAGATAGGTCAAACCAAGTTCTTTTTGGAATTTTTTGAGCAAGTTCAATACTTGGGCACGCACAGAAACGTCCAAGGCTGAAATGGGCTCATCCGCAATAACAAAGTCTGGTTGCATGACCAAGGCACGGGCAATACCGATACGTTGACGTTGACCACCTGAAAATTCATGAGGGTAGCGAGTCAAGTGCTCAGCAAGAAGACCTACTTCACGGATAATATTTTTAACTTTCTCTTTACGTTCTTCTTCATCTTTGAACAGATGATAATTGTAAAGACCTTCAGAAATAATATAATCAACAGTCGCACGTTCATTCAAACTTGCCGCAGGGTCTTGGAAAATCATCTGGATACGACGAATCAATTCTGCAGCTTGTTCACGCGATTTCTTACCATTAATCTTTTGACCTTCAAAAATGATGTCACCATTACTTGTATCATTTAGACCGATTATCGCACGACCAATAGTTGTTTTCCCACTACCGGACTCACCTACAAGCGAGAAAGTTTCTCCCTTGTTGATAAAAAAGTTAGCATTTTTAACCGCGACAAACTTCTTACTTCCTTCACCAAAGGAAATTTCTAAATCTTTGATTTCTACTAATTTTTCAGACATTTCCTTCCTCCTAATCTTCCAGATGGGTAAATCCCATTTTTTCACGGATTTTATCGTGGAGATTTGCAATCACAGCTGGTTTTTCTACTTTTGGAGCATCCTCATGAAGTAGCCAAGTTTTAGCCCAATGTGTCTCTGATACTGAAAATTGAGGAGCTTTTTGTTCGAAGTCAATCTGCATTGCGTAGTCAGAACGCAAGGCAAAAGCATCCCCTTTCAAGTCAGTATAGAGTGACGGAGGTGTTCCTGGGATTGAGTAAAGATCCCCTTTATCATCAGCAAGCTGAGGCAAGCTAGACAAGAGACTCCATGTATATGGATGGCGAGGGTCATAGAAGACTTCCTCAACCGTTCCATACTCAACGATTTCTCCTGCATACATAACAGCTACCTTATCCGCAATACTTGCTACCACACCAAGGTCGTGGGTGATAAAGATTGTTGTGAAATGATACTCGTTTTGTAAAGATTTTAGCAAATCAATAATCTGAGCTTGGATAGTCACATCCAAGGCAGTCGTTGGTTCATCACAGATCAAGACATCAGGTCGGCAGGCAAGGGCAATCGCAATAACAATACGTTGACGCATTCCTCCAGAATATTGGAATGGGTATTCATCAAAACGTCTATCTGCGTCTGGAATCCCAACCTTATTCATGTAGTCAATGGCCAATTCTTTTGCTTCTTTGGCTGTTTTTCCTTGGTGTTTTACAATAACTTCTGTAATCTGACTACCAATTGTTTTAATTGGATCCAAACTAGTCATTGGATCCTGGAAGATCGTCGCAATCTTAGCACCACGAATTTGTTCCCAATCCTTGTGAGAAGACAAGGTTGTCAAATCCTGACCACGGTAGTCAATACTTCCTTGGGCAATGCGACCATTTTCTTCAAGCATACCTGTGAAGGTCTTTGTCAAAACAGATTTCCCTGATCCTGACTCCCCTACCAAGGCTAATACTTCTCCTTCAACTAGTTCAAGGGAAACGCCGCGAATGGCTGTCAATACTTTGTCACGAACGTCAAATTCCACGACAATATCGCGAGCAGTCAAAATTACATTTTTTTCTTTTGTCATTTCTACTCCTATCTATGTGTACGTGGATCACTAGCATCCGCTAAGTTTTGACCAACTACGAAAAGGGACAAGGATACCAAAACAAGGGTTGTCAATGGAATCCAGAACAAGTAAGCATTGGTTGTTACGTTTTGTGAATAATCCGAAATCAAACGACCCAAACTTGGCACTGTAATCGGCAATCCAAGACCGAAGAAAGACAAGAAGGCTTCGTATGAGATAAAGCTTGGAAGCATTTGAGTCATCGTTGTCACAATAACAGATACCAATTGTGGCATAATGTTTTTGGCAACAATCTTCAAGGTTGGTGTTCCCAAAGTACGTGACGCCAAGTTGTATTCCAAATCACGATAACGCAAGATTTGCACACGGATCATGAAGGCAATTCCAATCCATGTTGTTACACTCATGGCAAAAATCAAATTCCAGAATCCAGCTCCGATTGAGTAAGTCAAGACAATGACAATCAAAAGAGATGGGATGTTTGAGATGACATTATAAACTTCCATCATCACGCGGTCAACTGATTTTGAAATTCCCCAAATACCACCGACAAAAACACCGATAACCAAGTTAATCACTGTCGCAATCACAGAAATGAGGATAGAGTTACGAGCTCCGAACCAGACACCGTCAAAGAGCGATTTACCGTTACTGTCTGTACCGAACCAATGCTCAGCATTTGGCTTGATATAACGAGCACTAAAGTCGTTTACCTTGCTGACATCATTGAAATCAAACTTAGAAAACATTGGGTAGATGAAACTCATCAAAATGATAGCTACCAAGATTCCCAACATAACTACAGTTGATTTTTTCTTCATAAATTGTCTAAACACTGACTTCCAGTAAGAATATGCTGGCGCATCAATAGTTTCAGAGGCAAAATCGTCACGTTTTACAAACTGAAATTTTTCTTTATCGATTGTAGACATTATTTGCCTCCTTTCTCAGTCAATTTAATACGTGGGTCAATAATGGTCATCCAAATATCTCCCAAAAGAAGTGAGAAGATAGAAATACATGTAAAGATGAAGACAAGACCAACGACCATAGAGTTATTAGATGCTTTTACAGAGTCAATCAACATTTTACCCATACCTGGGAAGGCAAAGACTGTTTCAGTAAGGGTTGCACCACCGATAACCCCAATAACGGCACCAGGAATTCCTGAAACCAGCGGAACCATGGCATTTTTAAAGATGTGTTTGTTTGAAATTTCTTTTTCAGACAAACCTTTTGCACGAGCGAAACGAACAAAGTCTTGTGATTGCAAGTCAATCATGTAACGACGAATCCAAATAGCTGTACCCGGAGCACCCAACAAACCAAGGATAACTGCTGGTAAAACATACGAACGCCAATCTCCAGCACCCAAGATAGGGAATGAATCTGGCAAACCGATTGAAGAACCAGCCAAACGAACGATATAAACCAAGGCAATTGTTGGAAGAGCCATCAAGAAGGTCAAAGCCCCTGTTGAAAAGCTATCAATCCAAGTATTCTTGAAGCGAGCCATAGCTGAACCAAGTGGCACGGCAATCGCATAAGAAATCACCAAACCGATCAATCCTACAACAGCAGAGCTGGCAATCATTGAAGGATATTGGTAGTTACTTTCAGTCGCTGTATAAGGATCATCTTTCCCATAGCTAGCTACTTCACGAGAGTCAGCCTGACTAGGTGACTTGTAGGTTCTTGAGTAAATATTTACAGAAGACGTTTTCTTACCTGTTGGGAACTGAACTTGGGCAGTTTTGGTTTGTCCTTGACCTTGAGTAATAACCTGAAGAACTGGTGTATTAGCATAGGTTGGATAAGAGTCACCTAAATTGATATTCACAAAATTTTGATGCACAAATGGGAACTGACTGTTGAAGTACAAGAGATATTTATGTTTAGTACCCGAACCGACCAATGACCATCCGATAGCTGGATCATTTTCGAAACGAAGGTAGCGTTTCAAGTCTGGATTTTCAGGGTCTTGAATTTTATTTGTATGGTCAATGTCAATCAAGTTAGCATAGAAGTGAAAAACACGTTCAAAAATTGGAATTTCACGAGTAGCATAAAATTGACCACTTTCAGTAAATTCTCCCAAAGTCCAACCATGACCTAATTGATTGATGTACTTTTCATAAATAGCTTTATTGGTCGCATTTGCCTCTACTGTTACAGAAGAATCCATGCTACTTGCCTTTTCTTGCAACTCCTTAGTATCGTAATACTCAATGTAGCCCATACGCTCAAACACAGTATTTTCATAGTTATCACGTTTATCAGCCGTTGTCGCAATCTTGTTATAGTTGGTATCCTGTTTGAAAATCAATTTTCGAGGAACCATTGTATAGATAATCGTGTAGGTCAAGGTTGTTACTAAGAAGATAGAAACCAAGGACCGCAAAACACGCATAAAAATATATTTTTTCATATCATTTCCTTTAAAAATCCCAAAAGAACCTTCTCCTCCTGGAGAGAAAGTTCTATTGAAAATTATTTACTTCACATGACTTGCCAATTCTTTTTGAGCTTTCTCGTTTGACTCAGTCTTTTCTTTCAACCATTTTTCACGAGCTTTTTCATACTCTTCTTTGGTGATTGCTTTTTCACCAACTTCAGTGTACTTCAAGTATCCTGAATTTTCACCTTTAAGGCCGTCTACTGAATATGAAGAGCTAAATGGTAGAACTTTTGAAACATATGAAACGGCTGTTTCTTTAGGAGAAGCCATTACTGGAATTGTCAAAGCATTGTCAGTCAACCAAGCTTGTGCTACCGCGTATTTTTCATAACGTTTTTGAACATCTTGGTTTTCGCTGTTTGCGTCATCAAGTAATTTTCCATAGTCAGCTAAAGCAAGTTTGCTTACTACTGATGCATCTGTGTTTTGGTCAATACCAAGGTAAAGACGAGTGCTTCCTCCCTTAAGGACGAATTGATCCAAGAAAGTAGAAGGATCTTGATAGTCAGGGTTCCATCCTAGCAAGGTATGGATATCCCAGTCTTGCTCTTTAGCTGTTGGAGCGCTAAATGAAATTGGTAAAGCTTCCGCTTGAGTCATTTGTTGTAAGTCTACAACAACATTATCTGAACCCAATACTTTTTCAATTGATTGTTTCAATGATTGAACACGGTTTACAACCGCTGTTGATTCTTGGATAACCAAGGCATCCAAGTGGATTGGGAATTCAACACCTTCAGCTTGTAGACTTGATTTTGCTTTAGCAAAGACTTCTTTCGCTTTTTCTTCATTGTAAAGGCCATTTTGAGAATCTGCTAGAGACACGTTTGACCAAGTAGAAGAATTTGTCTTAGCCAAGCTATCTTGTACCAATTCACCAAATGTTTTCTTACCAACTTGAAGATTATATGGTGCAAATGTATTACGGATGGCTACTGCAGCTCCATCAGTACCATTTGTTTGAGCTGAGTAAGAATTGCGATCGACAGCAAAGTTCAAGGCTTGACGGAATTCCTTGTTTAGCAATGCTTTCTGAGTAGATGTCTTTTGAGCATCACTTGTTTTGGCAGTATGATTATAGGTTGTACGGCCATAGTTCAAGCTGACAGTTGCAACACCCGCTCCTGGTTCATTAAAGTAAATGTTATCTTTAAAGTCAGCTGCATATTTTTCATATGTAGAACTTGTAGGGAAGATACGAGCCTTGCTATATTGACCATCAGCAAAACCTTTGGCAATCACATCTTGGTCCTTACCATCCCAGAAAGTGAACTTAACGTTCTCAATTTTTACATTTTCTTTGTCCCAGTAAGCATCATTTTTAGCCATCTCAATAGATGATTTTGGAGTTACAGATTTTAAGACAAATGGACCGTTATAAAGAATAGAGTTAGCATCGGTTGGGGCACCAAAACCTTCCCCTTTTGAAGTTAAGAATTCTTCATTAACCGGCATCAAAACACCACTAGTTGTCTTATCATTCCAGAAAGTTTCCGGCTGGTTCAAGGTATATTCTAGTGTTTGATCATCAAGCGCTTTTACTCCAACGGTTGAAAAATCGCTTGTTTCACCCTTGATATAGGCTTCTAATCCCTTAATAGAAGAGCTAACGATTGAAAGTCCTTTTGATTTTCCATCTACAGCATGTTTCAAACCAGTAACGAAGTCTTTAGCAGTTACAGGAGCGTATTCTTCTCCCTCTGCTGTAACCCATTTAGCATCCTTACGGATTTTATAGGTATAAGTCAAACCATCTTTTGAAACTGTCCATGATTCAGCAATAGAAGGAACCAGGTTACCATATTTATCATTAGCCAGCAAACCATCTACAGCATTTGTTGTGACGAATGATGTTGAATCGATATTGCTGACGATATAATCCAAAGTTTCTGGATCTGTTTGATAAACATATTGGTAATCTTTTGCTAGTTTCGCATTATTCGAACTAGTGTTTGAACACGCAGCTAGAACTCCTGACGTTAATAAGGTAGTTCCCGCTACAGCAAGCACTTGACTTTTTTTCATTTATTTACTCCTCTTATAAAGTATAGGTTATCATCAATTATATCATAGATTTCAAGAAAAGTAAACGAATTTTCAGAATATTTAGGCTTATTAACACAAATTTTTCATTTTTTCTGAATATATGATTCAAATTGTCGTTCGAAGTGTCAAAGACTACAGTGAAAATAGGAAATTTGACGCAGAAGCTTTGGAGCTTAGGAAGACATACAGTAAAATAAAATACGGACGGAACAATGTGATTTTGGAATTCAAATTAAATTATAATAATATTGTAGAAGTATCATTCTAGTATTCAAGATTCCGTTTACTATATCTTTTTCACACCAACCTTATTCCGAATTCAATTACTTTCGTGATTTACACATATAGATTAAGACTATCTTTTATACTTTAAAATTTCTCGCTACCTTATCCACTATATGCTCCTTGCTATCACGTGTCTATTCATAGCGTACGATTTCGCTATCCCTTCCTCTGACAATTCTTATTTTCTGCGTCAGACTTAAAACGATCTATCCCCAGACCATTTTAATCCGCTACCTCACGATAGTCAGGCTTGGGGAGCGCTATTGAATTCGCCGGTGGTGAATCCCTACAGAGGACTTACACCTCAGATGCACGACATGCCCATCGTATAAAAAAATCTCCTACCCAAGATAGAAGATTTTAATCTTATAAACTTAATCCGTCATATCCGATACCAACGTTCGATGCTCCAATGGAATACTGCACATAACTAGCAAGAAAATGAAACCTGACTGAATCCAGAAGAGGGCCAAGTCAAAGATTCCATGCACAGCAACCACTGTAAGGAAAGACAGATAAAGACCGATAATCGGACGTTTCCCCGACTCCTGACTCATATCCATCATCAAGCGAACAGGAGCAACAGAAGACAAAACTAATAAAATAGTCCCCACAATTCCGTAACTCAGAATCGTATCGATATATAGACTGTGAGCATGTTCATGATAAGGAGCATTTATTCTAGGATAAGAGTGCATATAGGTCAATGGCCCCTCACCCCAAAAAGGATTTTGCTTAAACAAGGCCATCCCAGCATCCCAGATAGAAATGCGTTCTTCCATAGAAGAGTCTAAAGTCCCCATCCGAACTCCCAAATCACTGGAAAAGAGGAAACTCAAGCCAATCGCAAAGACCCCTATACTAAGCCAAAAGGCCTTCCAGTTTTTAATGGTCGTAAAGAGATAAATAATGGCTCCAGCGATAATAGCAGGAAAGGCAGTTCGATTTTGAGTAAAGTTCAATCCAAAGAGATTCACAAAGCCTGCAAACACACAGAATACTTTCAACCAATTCAACTTGGTCGTTGTAAACAGATAGAAGGCAATCATGATACAGAAACAACAAATAATTCCATAATAATTAGGATTAAAGAAGGTCACTTCTGCACGATTCTGATGCCAGACCTGCATATTGGGTGAAAGAAAAGCATAGTTGAATTTCTTCACAATTTGGAAATGTTCTAAACTCGCAAAAACAGCTGACAAGACGCTACCAAACAAGACGAGCTGCAAAATCAAGCGAAAGAATTTATGTGATAAAATCGACTGATAGTGCAAAAAGAAAATAGTAAATAGAAAAATTCCTACTGAAGCTACAACTCCCATCCAATTTTGTGCAAAAATGGATATTACAGTACTATAGCCAAGAAAAAGAAGCAGCATCGGATGCTCCCCCATTTTCTGAAAAATACTTTTCATGTCTCCTGTAAAAATCAAACTAATAATATATAAACAGAATACAACTACAAAAAGATAAAAGGGTAAAAAGATACTCAGGATAATTCCCAATAAAATCAGCTCTTTACTAGACAACCCTTTCAGCTTTTCAATAAAGCCTATTGATTTCAAAATGAATCCTTTCTCTCCAAATCAGTTGATTCAGATAATAGTAAGCTATCCTATATTGTACCACTTTTTTAGTAATTTGGAAACAAAGGAAACGTTTTCTAAAATAAAAACCCTATTTTATCAACCATATCAAGGCTTCAAAATGTTACTTCAATTCCGTTCTCAATTACCCGATAAGTCTGATTTTGCAAATCAATTTCTGCTACTGCTGTTACGGACTTATCTTTATTTTGACGTTTGATTACAATGCTGTAGGCTGTTGGTGTTTCAACGTCAATAGTTCCTTCTAGTTCAAAGGCTTCTGAACGGTTACGGAAAGAAAATAGATTGAGAAGGGCCTTCACTACAGGACGTTGGACTTCTTCTGCTATTTCCTCATTGCTATAGTAATGACGATTAATATTTCGACCTTCTTTAGTTTCTTCTAATAGTTTCAAGTCATTCTTTCCTGCTAGTAGCCCCACATAGTAGACCTGGGGAATACCTGGGACAAAAGCTTGAATTAAACGGGCAAGGAAATACTTGTCGTCATCATCTCCAAGCGCAGAATAGTAAGTTGAATTGATTTGGTAGATATCTAGATTGTTATACTCTGCACTGGAGTACTTACGTTTGACATTAGCTCCAACCTTATAGAGTTCATTTGAAGCATAGTCAATCTCCTCATCTGTCAGGATGTCCTTGACATCCACCACTCCAATCCCATCATGGGTGTCTAGCGTCGTAAATTGCTTCATTGGGCTCATCTTTAACCACTTAGCCAAACGCTCTGTTCTGGAACTGTAAAGAGTATAAAGCGTCACCATTGGAAGAGCAAAATCATAAACATAGTAATCATGATCCGCTATCTTAAACTGAATCGAATAATGTTCATGAATCTCAGGTAAGAGCTCTGTCCCATACTCAGCAGCGATATCTCGAACTTTGTCCAATAAATCCCAAATATCTGGTTCTACAAAGAAATCATTAGTATCCAATTTCTTCACTGCATAAGCAAAGGCATCTAGACGAATCAAATCACACCCATTACTTGCCAAGTGCTGAATGGTCTTACGGATAAATTCCATCGTTACTTCTTTGGTCACATCAAGATCAATCTGCTCCTCACCAAAGGTATTCCACAAATGTTCCACTGAACCATCTTCAAACACAATCTCTTGCTTTGGTGCACGATCCTTACGCTTGTAAATTAAGTCTACATCAGCCTGTGTCGGACGGTTTTCTGGCCAAAACTTATCCCAGTTTAAAAAGAGATCTTTAAATTCACTGGCTTCATGTTTTTCTTGATAGTCCTTATAATACTTGGATTGACGAGAAATATGATTAATCATAAAGTCAAACATAAGATAATATTTCTCACTTAAACGCTTAACATCCTCCCAATCACCAAAAGCTGAGTCCACTTCGTCGTAGTCAACTGGTGCAAATCCACGATCACCTGTTGATGGGAAAAATGGTAGAAGGTGAACTCCTCCAATAGCATCTCCAAAATGCTCTTCCAAATTCTCATATAAGTCTTTAAGATTATTTCCAAGACTATCTGAATAGGTAATCAACATGGTTTTATTCTGAATTGGCATCATTACTCTCCTTTTTCTAATTGAAGCCAAGTCTCATATGACCTGGCTTCGTAAATCAAATTCGTGTTATACTCTTCGAAAATCTCTTCAAACCACGTCAGCTTTATCTGCAACCTCAAAGCTGTGCTTTGAGCAACCTGCGGCTAGCTTCCTAGTTTGCTCTTTGATTTTCATTGAGTATCACTTCACTGCCCCGTTGCTCATTCCTGAAATGATATGTTTTTGGAAGAAGAGATAGACAATGGTGATACTGATAATGCCGACAACGTATGAGGCAAAGCTTGGTCCGTAGTCGTTGAAATATTGGCCTGCGTAGTTGTATTGGAACAAAGGCAGAGTCCACATTTTGGAATCCCGGTTCAAGACAAGGAGTGGCAACATGAAGTCATTCCAGAACCAAAGGGCATTGATGATCATGGTTGTCGCATGCATCGGTTTCATCATTGGGAAGATGATGCGGAAATAGGTTGTAAATTTATTAGCCCCATCGATCTCTGCTGCTTCATCCAGACTTTCTGGGATCGAGATTTTGATATAGCCAACATAGAGAAAGAGGGTCTGTGGAATCGCATAGGTCAAGTAGAGCAAGATCAAACCAAAGGTATTAGCCAAACCGAGTTTACTCATCATAACCGTAATCGGAATCATGATGACTTGGAAAGGTACGAAGATTCCGAGGATTAAGAGGGTATACATGATGGTAAAGACTTTTCTTTTACTCATATTGCGAGCTATGGAGTAGGCTGCCATAGGAATAAAGATCATTACTGCAAGTAAAGACAAGACAGTGATGACGACAGAGTTCCAATAATAGCCTCCGATCCCATCAGCTAAGAGACGACTAAAGTTGTCCCATGTGAAGTTGGTTGGAAAGCCAAAGAAATTGTCTACAATATCCTTAGTGGGTTTGAAGGAACTAAAGAGGGTAGCAAGGAGCGGCACTAAAATCAGAACCGATCCTAGAATCAATAGAATGTATTTGCCAATCAGGTCTTTTCTTTCATCTTGTTTCATCATGCTTCTCCTCTTAAATTTCAAATTTCTTAGATACTCTCAATTGGATGATCGAAATCACTACAATTAAGAAGAACAAGATTACGGCAATGGCATTGGCATAACCGAATTGGTTGTTTTTAAAGGCATAGTTATAAACCAAAAGCCCAAGTGAGGTCGTGGCATTGTTTGGACCACCACCGGTCATGGCAAAGACTTGGTCAAAGGCAGTCAGCCCACCTTTTAGGGCTAGGATAAAGACCATAGAGACACTTGGTAGCAAGTAAGGCAATTCAATGTTCCAGAAAACTTGCTTGCTAGTCGCGCCATCAATCCTTGCTGCCTCTGTAATCTCAGTTGGAATAGATTGCAAACCAGCTAGGAAGATGATGATGGGCATAGCCACCCCTTGCCAAAGAAGGACAAAGACAGCCGCAAAGATTGCTCCCCACTTAGTCCCTAAAAGACTGGTTTGGAGAAATTCAATATGAAGGGCATTCCCAATCGCTGGAAGACCGTAGTTGAATACTTGCTTGAAGATCAAAGCCACTGTCAAACCAGACAAAACAGCTGGGAAGAAGAACCAAGCACGGAAGAAGGTTTGGCCTTTGATTTTAGAGTTCAAGACACGCGCAATGAAGATCCCGAGTGCAATCTCACCAACCACCATGGCAATTGTAATGATTGCGGTAAAGCCAATCGCATTCATGAATTTTGGATCCATGAAGAGGAGCTTAAAGTTGTTTAAGCCGACAAATTTGTAGTTATAAGTCAATCCTGTCCAGTTGGTAAAACTGTAAAAGGCTCCTTGAAACATCGGCACATAGAAGAAAATTGCTTGTAACAAGAGGGGGATGACCACAAAAGTCCATGCCCAATATTTTTGTAATACTTTTTTCATAGTCTCTCTACTCCTAATCCACATCCGCTTTCATCGGGTTAAAGAAGGCATTCAAATCATTGACCATACCTTGTTTATCACCGGTCAAGACATAGTTCATGGTCAAGGTATGAAAGTCTGCTTCACTGGTCCAATATTGTTGCAACCAGACCAAGTGACGATCCGTAAAGGCATATTCGGTCATACCAGCAAGCGGTGAATCTTCTCCTGCTTGTTTGACCCCTTCGATCGCTGTTGGAGATCCGTCTATATCGTAGTATTTTTGCATGACTTCTGGACGGGTCATATATTCCACAAAGGCATTGGCTTCTTTTGGATGTTTGGTGGTGGCTGAGATAGACCATGCCAAGTCTCCCGCACCAACGGTTAAGCTTTGTCCTTTTTCTTTTCCTGGAATCATGAAGGTCCCAATCTTAAAGTTCGGTTTTTGTTCATTAATCGCTGTGATCGCCCAAGACCCATTTGGTGTCATGAGGACATCCCCACGTGCGAAGGCTCCGATAACATCGGTATAGCCAGCACCTTCCCAGTTCTTTTGCTTAGATCCATTGATGCGAAGGATGTCCATGACCTTGATGTCATCTTTCATAATCGAATCCGACAATTTAATGGCATTTGGTTGAGAATAACGAAGGTATTGATTGGCTTCTTTTCCTCCACCTGTTGCTGTCGCAAAGGCTAATTGATTGTAACCATTGAGTGTCCAAGCATCTGCACCTGCAATTCCAAATGGTGTTTGTCCTTTAGTAACGATGTCTTTGACTAACTGTTCAAATTCATCCCAGGTTTCAGGAACCTTCAAGCCCAGCTCTTCGAATTTATCTTTGTTGTAGTAAATTCCATAAGCATTAGCTGTAAAAGGAACGTTGTAAACTTTTTCGTTTACAGTATATTTTTCAGCGTAGCCATTTTTCACGCGTTTCAGGTAATCTTTGTTGCTCAAATCTTCAAAGACACCTGCTTTTGCCCATTCTTGCAGTTCGATGGACTGTGGGTAAATATTAACCACATCAGGCACATCTCCTGCAAGAACACGTGTCTTCAATACTTCACCAGCATTTGGTACATTGACGACTTTGACCTTGATCTTAGGGTTTTCATTCTCATAATCACGAGCGATTTCTTCCAAGGTTTTGGTCATTTCTTTTTTCTGGTTGAAATACTCAATGGTCACTGTGCCATCCGCATATTTACCATAGTTGGAGCAAGCGCCGAGCCCAAACAAAGCTAAACCTGTAGTTGCAAGAAGTCCGATTTTTTTATACCATTTCATTTGGCTGTCTCCTTTTATTTTTTGACAAAAACATATTGTTTAGTGAAGAAATCTCCCTGAGGAAGAACGACAGTTAAGCCCGCATACATGAGTTCTGCACCTGAGTAAACTACTCCATTTTCCTGTAATTCATACAGTCCCTCTTCATCAAAATCTTTTAATTTTAAAGTTGTTTCCATGGTCTCTACAACTGACAAAACGCGAACGTAGGTTACAATCGTTTGATTGCCGTAATTAAATTGTACAGCTGCTTCATTGGATGCAGACTCGGGATTGATTAACCTATACTGCTGTCCTAACTGAACTACTGGTCGTAATTCTTTATACAAGTTCACCTGATTAGCAATCTCAGCTTTCTCTTCATCTGATAAACTTGTCAAATCAAGCTCATAGCCCAAATTTCCCATCATTGCTACATGGCCACGTGTTTCTAATGGTGTCATTCGTCCCATCTGATGATTCGGTACTGCTGACACATGAGCCCCCATAGAAATGGTTGGATAGAGATAGGATGAGCCGTATTGAATTGGTAAACGTGCAATAGCATCAGTATTATCACTAGCCCAGACTTGTGGGAAATAGCGTATCATACCCAGATCATTTCGTCCACCACCACCAGAGCAGGACTCAAAGAGAATATGGCTGTGCTTCTCTGTCAGATAAGCGACAAGTTCATAAAGCCCCAACATGTACTGATGAGATTGCATCTGTGTCTCTAGGTAGTTCGATCCATTCCCCAGTTTAGTCATATTACGATTCATATCCCATTTGATGTAGTCAATCTCATGATAAGATAGGAGTTGATCTAAGACATTTTTCAAGTATTCTACTACCTGAGGATTGGCAAGATTAAGTACTAATTGATTTCTAGAATAGGTATGCTCATATCCTGAAACCTGAATAGCCCAGTCAGGATGTTTACAATACAAATCGCTATCTACAGAAATCATCTCAGGTTCTAACCAAAGCCCAAACTGCAAACCTCTTTCATGGATAGCTGAAATCAGACTTTCTAGACTTCCACCCAGTTTTTCCTCATTCACACTCCAGTCACCTAAAGCACGATTATCATCAAAACGATTGCCAAACCAACCATCATCTAATACAAAAAGTTCAATGCCAACTTTCTTAGCTTCATCAGCTAGCTCTAACAGTTTTTCTCTCTGAAAGTCAAAGTAAGTAGCTTCCCAGTTATTGATTAGAATTGGGCGTTCTTTTTTAGAAAATTTACTTGGCAGAATGTGCTTCAGTATAAAATTCTGACTTTCATGACTAACACCAGTTAATCCCTTATCTGAATAGGTCATTAAAGCTACCGGTGTTTCAAAATATTCCTCAGGGTCTAACTTCCAAGAAAAGTTTTCCGGATTAATCCCAATAGCCAGCCGAACTTCATTCAATTGATTCTTTTGAACAAAAGCTTCAAAGTTTCCACTATACATTAGTTGAATAGCAAACACATTTCCAGCATCCTCTGTGACTCCTTGATCACATAAGAGAAGAGCTGGTGTTTGAGCATGCCCAGAAGCCCCACGGTTCGAACTAATCGAAAAGATTCCTTGTTCTACCTGTTGACGTCGAACAGTCTTTTCACGAGCATAAGCTCCCTGAAAAGTTACGATTTCGTAATCTGCAGCTGGAACATCAGCCATAAAAGAAAAATCTTTATGGATGACAACTTCCTGATTACTATTATTCTCTAATTTACTGTAGCTAGCAATAGTCGAATCATTATTAAAAGCAGTATAATACAAAGTCAGACTAAGTTGAGCCTTAGAATCTTCTAAAATCAAGGCAAGAGTCTCTGTACCATCCATGTTATGTGGAGAAGGTAAACCCTGTGGACCATTTTGACCTTTTAAAATCTTTGCTTCTATAAAACGAAAATCTGTTACCTCAGTTGCATCGTGCTGAACCTGTATGGTTGGTTTCCTAAAATCTCCTAAACCATGTTGTCCAAAAATCTGACGTTGCGTATCCAAACTAAAGGTTCGATTATGAGCCGTTGGATTTCCTGAAAAGGCATGGTCTCGTTCATAAACACTATTGGAACCTTTATAGTTCTTAATAGTCTTTCCTAAATGTTTCAATAGTAAGTACCCATCACGATTTTCAATAATCAAACTTAAATTTTTACTCTCAACATAAAATAGATTATTCTCTATCCTAACTCCCATTTACTTCACCTCATCACTTTATTGATTCTATTTTATCATCTGAAATCGCTTTCCAAAATAGAAAAATGTCTCAAGAATATGGTAAAATGTTAGGTAGGAGGTAGCACATGCTAGTTTTTTCAGAATACCAGACTGGAACAATTGACCTTTCCCTAAGATTTTATGGATATGAAGAATGCACACCAAATTACTCTTTTGGTCCAGCTATTCGTGACACATACGTTCTACATTACATTACTAAAGGACAAGGAAAATTTCATTATAAAGGTAAAATTGTTGATTTAAAAGAAGGAGATTTCTTTCTATTAAAACCAGATGAATTAACCTTTTATCAAGCAGATAGTGAAGAACCTTGGGCCTACTACTGGTTAGGAATCACTGGAGGGAAAGCTCCTGACTATTTTGCTCTTTCTCAAATTTCTGATCAATCCTATCTCATCCAATCTGAAACTTGTCATACCCAGACTACTGCAAAACTCATCTCAGACATTGTTCGCTTCGCTCAGATTACAAAATCCAATGAATTAGCCCAACTTCATATCATGGGACAACTCCATGAACTGATGTTTCATCTGGGAACTATTGCTCCCAATCAGAAAAAAAAGAATATTTCATCAACCTACCAACTCTATCTTGAATGCAAACGATTAATTGATAGCCACTATCCTCAATCACTTACAATTCAAGATTTATCAAAAGAACTATCCGTTCACAGAAGCTACTTATCAAGCGTATTCAAAGAATTTAATACCTTATCACCCAAAGAATACCTACTCTACGTTCGAATGCACCGAGCTAAACAACTTCTCGAAAATACCCAAGAGTCTATCAAGGTAATTGCATACTCGGTAGGTTTTTCAGATCCACTACATTTTTCGAAAGCTTATAAACAATACTTTAATCAGACTCCAAGTCAAACAAGAAAAGAATATTCTCAACACCAACTAGTGAGAAAGGAAACACTATGAAATCCTACCAAGCCGTCTACCAAATTCTAGCTAAAGAAACCGATTATATCAGCGGAGAAAAAATTGCAGAAGAACTATCACTGACCCGAACATCAATTTGGAAAGCCATCAAGCGGCTAGAACAAGAAGGCATTGAAATTGATAGTATCAAAAACAAAGGCTATAAATTGATGAATGGAGACCTTATTCTTCCAGAACTTCTAGAAGAAAATCTTCCAATTAAAGTCAGCTTTAAACCCGAAACAAAATCAACACAACTAGATGCAAAAGAAGCAATTGATTTAGGCCATGAAGCAAATACCCTATATCTAGCTTCCTATCAAACAGCAGGCCGAGGCCGTTTTCAACGTTCCTTCTACTCACCACAAGGTGGCATTTATATGACACTCCATCTCAAACCAAATCTCCCCTATGACAAATTACCATCCTACACACTACTTGTAGCTGGAGCTATCTACAAAGCCATTAAGAACCTAACTTTAATAGATATCGACATAAAATGGGTCAATGATATCTATCTAAACAATCATAAAATTGGAGGAATTCTCACTGAAGCAATGACATCTGTAGAAACAGGCTTAGTCACAGATATCATTATTGGAGTAGGAATCAACTTTACTATTAAAGACTTCCCACAAGAATTAAAAGAAAAAGCTTCTAGCTTATTTAAAACTACAGCTCTAATAACAAGAAATGAATTAATTATCGAAATATGGCGTGCTTTCTTCGAAACACCAGCAGAAGAGCTATTATACCTATATAAAAAACAGTCATTCGTTCTTGGAAAAGAAGTCACTTTCACACTAGAGCAAAAAGACTACAAGGGACTTGCTAAAGACATCTCTGAAAGTGGAAAACTTTTGGTGCAATGTGATAACGGAAAAGAAATCTGGCTCAATAGCGGAGAAATTTCACTCAAGAGTTGGAAGTGAAATAACACAATTATAATATAAACGATATAAAAATAACTTCAGATTAGTAATTCAATTAAGTTTTACAGATCTGAAGTTTTATTGTCTCTAAAAATAAAAAAGAGAGTTACAAACTCTCATTAAAACGGAGAATAAGGGATTCGAACCCTTGCGCCAGTTACCCGACCTAACGATTTAGCAAACCGTCCTCTTCAGCCTCTTGAGTAATTCTCCAATTAATGGGCACGAGTGGACTCGAACCACCGACCTCACGCTTATCAGGCGTGCGCTCTAACCACCTGAGCTACGCGCCCAAGTTAAAAAACTTGGTAATTTGAACAAAGTTCAAAGCGGGTGACGAGAATCGAACTCGCGACAACAGCTTGGAAGGCTGTAGTTTTACCACTAAACTACACCCGCATAAATACTATCAATTAAATGGCGCGAGACGGAATCGAACCGCCGACACATGGAGCTTCAATCCATTGCTCTACCAACTGAGCTACCGAGCCTTATTGCGGGAGCAGGATTTGAACCTACGACCTTCGGGTTATGAGCCCGACGAGCTACCGAGCTGCTCCATCCCGCGTTAATATAAAAGGAGGATGTGGGATTCGAACCCACGCACGCTTTTACACGCCTGACGGTTTTCAAGACCGTTCCCTTCAGCCGGACTTGGGTAATCCTCCAATATTCAAATGGACCTTGTAGGACTTGAACCTACGACCACTCGGTTATGAGCCGAGAGCTCTAACCAGCTGAGCTAAAGGTCCGACAAGATCATTATAGCGGCGAAGGGGATCGAACCCCCGACCTCCCGGGTATGAACCGGACGCTCTAGCCAGCTGAGCTACACCGCCATGTATCGGGAAGACAGGA